>NZ_JAVESS010000019.1 GCF_034006445.1 Desulfovibrio sp.
ACATGGGCAAGGATGAAAAAATTGTCACCTTCTGGTGCACCTGTTCCGTTCTGCACGCCCGTGTGCATGAAGGGCCAAACCCGGCTCTTGTACTCGGCACGGAGTTTACCAACTGGGCCGTACTTGAGCAGGGCAAATCGGACATTAACTGGTTCCACAGCACTCCCTCGCGGGGGGTGTCGCCCATAACCCAGTGGGTTATGCATATGGATATGGAGCAGCGCAGACTGCTCTGAAGAAACGCTGATGTATTCCGTTTGGCGGTGTTGCTTTGTTTTTTTGAAACAGTAACGCTGTACCAAGGTACCGCGCCGCGATGTTGCGTGGATTCAGACAATAATTGCTTTTGTCTGCAGAATGACACATTGAAATGTAAAATACTTCAAAGGTCATCTGATCCAGACTGCGGCCATGCTTCAAAGCCGGGACAGGCTGAACGCAGGCCACCCCGGCAGCGAAAACCGTTGGCAGCAAATGTAATGCAGGCCATTGCCGGCGCGGCAGGCGCGCCCGGCCCCAATTTCAACCAAGGAGACTACATTGGACGGCGGCTCGGAAGGTCATAGTACCATCTGGTCGCGCCTGAGCAGACTGTTCGGGCACGACGATCAGGAATCTCTGGAAAAAGCCATTCTTGAAGCAAGCGCTGACGGCGAGGTGGAACCCGATGAGGAATCCATGCTGCTCGGCATTCTGCGATTCAACGATCTTCAGGTGCAGGACACAATGATCCCCCGCACCGATATCGACTGCGTTTCCCACGACATGCCCCTGAGCGAAGTGGCGCACATCATCGTGCGCTCGGGGCACTCGCGCATTCCGGTATACAAGGAGACCCGCGACAACATCGTGGGCATTCTGCACGCCAAGGATCTGCTGCGCAGCATGCTTGACAAGGGCGGCAAACCCTCGTCCATCGCCGAGCTTATCCGCGAGCCCTTCTTTGTGCCCGAAACCAAGTCCATACGGACGCTTCTTCAGGAATTTCGCGCACGCAAGCAGCATATTGCCATCGCTCTGGACGAGTACGGCGGCACCTCCGGGCTCATTACCATTGAGGACGTACTGGAAGAAATCGTCGGCGATATTGAGGACGAACACGACGCTCCCCGGAAGGAAGACATCCGCCCCCTGAGCGATAATGCTTACGAACTCACGGGCCGCGCCCTGCTTGAAGACCTTGAGGACATGGGCGTTGACCTGGATTCCGACGAGGTCGACACCATTGGCGGCTACCTCAGCATGGAGGCCGGTCATGTGCCTGCCCCAGGCGAAAGCTTTACGCTGCGCGGCTGGACCTTCACCGTGCTTGAAGCCGACCGCAAGCTCATCCTGCGTCTGCGCATGGAACCAGCGAGCAGCGCCGCCAGCCGTTCAGACGCGGAAATCGGGACAGCGCATGAGGCTGATCAGGCTTCATCCTCCGTTACTGCCGGTGCGCAAGACGAACAGGCAACTCTCGGCACCAAGGCCACAGCCATGGTTGACGATATCCACAGCACCATGGTGCAGTCCGCTCAGGCCAACACGCTGACGGAAACCGATGCTGTCCGCCCGGTGGATTCTCCGGCCAGGGTATGAGCCATGCTCAGGGTATGAGTCCTGCCCAGAGTATGAGTCCTACGCTGGCCGCCACCTTCCGTCCTGACAGATCCGCGCTGCTTACAGGCATGGCGGGCGCGGCAGGCATATGGCTGGGCTTTCCCAACGACATGGCTGGCCTGCCGCCGCTGGTTCTGCTGTGGCCAGTAGCCCTGGCCTGGCTCGGCCTGTTCGCTCCCACGTTCGCCGCCGCACTGCGTCGGGGCTGGCTCTGCAGCATGGCCGGAGGCATGGCGGCCCTCTACTGGCTCACCATGCCCGTACACAATGTGGGCGGCCTGCCGTGGCTTCTGGCCATACCCTGCGCCCTCTTCATCGTGGCCTGTATTTCCAGCGCCGGAGGGCTGTTCGCCGTGGCAGCGCATTTGCTGCGCCGCCGCCCCCCCATCCTGTGGGCCGTAGTGCTGGGACTGTTGTGGTATGTGCTTGAAGCCCTTTACGCTCTGGCCCTGGGCTTTCCCTGGCTGGAGCTTTCAGGCGCGCTTGCCGCATGGCCCCTGCTGGTTCAGGGGGCAGACACGGTGGGCGCGTACGGCCTGTCCGGCCTGTGGGTCATGGCCGCCCTTCTCTTCGCCCTGGGCCTGCTGCCGCACCCTGCCGCCACACCTTGCCCCAATACCGCCCCCTGTTCCAATGCCTCCCCTTGCCCCAATGCCACCCCTGGCCCCACTGCTGCGGCCTGTAAAGACGCAGCAGAAGACGGCGGGCAAAGCGGCAAAAAAAGCAGCAAGAAAGGCGACGCAAAACATGGCGCGAATGACGGCGCGAATGACGGCGCGAATGACATCGCGAATGACATCGCGGAAGACGGCGCGGGAGACATCGCGGCGGCCTCTGGCACGCCCGGCAACTCCGGCCCTGACCTTGGCCCTGACTTTGGCCCTGGCCCTGGCCCTGACTTTGGCCCTGGCCCTGCTGGCCCGAAGAAATCATGGCGGCCCGCCAGCCTTGTCTGCGGCCTTGCCATGACCTGCCTGCTGCTGGGCTACGGCGCGCTGCGGCTGCATCAGCAGCCCCTCATAACCGACCCCGTGGGGCCGCAAAGCGTGCAGGCACTCTTTGTGGAAGGCAATGTGGATCAGAACCAGAAGTGGCTGCCCGCTTTCCAGCGCCAGACCGTTGATCTGTATTTGCGTCTTACCTATGATGCCCTGGCGCAACGGCCTGGCGAACACCCGCTTATCATCTGGCCCGAAACGGCCTTGCCCTTCTTTTTTGAGACCAACCAGCTGCATTCACCACGGGTGCGGCAATTGTCGTCCGTCACCGGCAGCCCCCTGCTTGTGGGCGCGCCCGGCCTTGAGCGCCGGCCGGACAAAAAAGAGCCCGACGTCTTTAACCGCGCCTTTCTGCTGACGCCGCCCGACGGCGCTGTGGCCGGATACTACGACAAGGAACACCTGGTTCCTTTTGGCGAATACCTGCCGGAATGGCTCAACTGGAGCTTTCTTGAAGCCCTGCTGCAGGGCGTTGGCGTCTACCAGACAGGCACGGCCATCGCGCCCCTGCGCTACGACAATCTTGCTATGGGCATGCTCATTTGCTATGAAGGCATATTTCCCTGGCTGGCGCAGGCACGTGTCGCAGATGGCGCCAATATCCTGGTTGACATCAGCAACGACGGCTGGTTCGGCGCTACCCCCGCACCGCGCCAGCACCTGTACCTGACCGCGCTTCGCGCCATTGAACAGAACCGCTGGATACTGCGTGGCACCAACACCGGCATTTCCGTGGTGGTGGACGCCCGCGGGCGTCTGACCATGCGCGGCGCACAGTTCAGGGAACAGGCGCTCTGGGGCCGCGCCGCGCTTGAAAGCGCGCCAAGCCTGTACCACCGCCTGTGGCCGTGGCCCCTGCCCGCAGCCGCCGTCCTGCTGGTTGTCCTGCTTTTGCCAGGCTGCCGCTGCAGGTCACGGCGCAATACCGACGCCTGATATTGATTGGCGGCCATTACGGTCGCTTTCCGGCACAGTCCGGGCTCACCTTCAACCAATCGACCCGTCATGTTGCAACTTTCAGATCTTCGCGCCGCCTGCAATCCGCTTACCCAACGCTTTTCCTCCCTCTGGGGGCGACTTTGACGTTGCGGCCAGCGAAAAAAGGCTGCAAGCCATAGAAACAGAAATTTCACGCCCCGGCGCGTGGGACAAGCCAGAGACTCTTACACCTGTTCTGCAGGAAAAACGGCGACTTGAAGACGAAGTTGGCCGCCTGAACAGGCTCAAAACCTGTCATGACGACATGAACGAGTGGCTGGCCCTAGCCACTGAAAGCGCAGACCCCGAAGCGCTCGAATCTCTGGCCAACCAGCAAAAAGAACTGACCGCGCTGCTGGACGAGACCGAGCTTGTGATGCTGCTTTCCGCCGAGGAAGACAGCCAGGACGCCATACTTGAAATCCACCCCGGAGCTGGCGGCACCGAATCGCAGGACTGGGCCGAAATGCTGTTGCGCATGTATAACCGCTGGGCCGCCGACCACGGCTACAAGGTTGAAGAGATGGATTTTCTGGGCGGCGATGAAGCGGGAATCAAGAGCGTTACCCTGCGCATAGCCGGCCCCCACGCCTTTGGTTTTCTCAAGGGCGAGCGCGGCATCCACCGCCTTATCCGCATTTCTCCCTTTGACTCTTCGGGCCGCAGGCACACGTCCTTCGCCTCGGTGGACGTCATCCCCGACGCTGGCGACGATATCGAACTGGATATCAAGGAAGCCGACCTGCGCGTGGACATTTTCCGCTCCAGCGGCCCCGGTGGCCAGAGCGTCAACACCACAAGCTCGGCGGTGCGCATCACCCACATTCCCACGGGCATTTCCGCCCAGTGCCAGAATGAAAAATCGCAGCACCACAACAAGGAAACCGCCATGCGCGTTCTGCGCGCCCGCCTGTACAACATGGAGCTTGAAAAGCGCGACGCGGCCCGTCAGGCCCAGTACGCGGGCAAGGACGCCATAGCCTTTGGCAGCCAGATACGCACGTACACCCTGCAACCCTACCGCCTGGTCAAAGACCACCGCACGGGCACCGAAGTGGGCGATGTGGATGCTGTTCTGGACGGCCATATCGACGCCTTCCAACACGACTACCTTTTGTATCGCCATGAGCAGCAACGCTGAACTTGACGCCCTGGCGCGCGAGCTGCTGGCCCTGCGCACGGCGGGCGCGGCGGACGATCCCGTGCCCGGCGCGGGGTCTCAACTGCCGCATACCGTGCTGGTGGCCCGCCTTTTGTCGGGCTTCAGCCCCGACCGCTGGCAGAGCTTCTGCCGCGACTACGCGGAAAGCAGATGGTGCGTGCTGCCCGTGGCAGGGTCGGCTCTGCCCGATACCATGCCTGACCCCCGGCCCGAACTGCCGAGCCAGGTGGTCAACGTGCTCATCAACAGGCTTTTCCTGGATCAGATAGAGCGCGAAGTCTTGCGTTTTTCGCGTTCAGGGGGCGACCTTTGCCTCATATATGCCGATATTACTTACAGAAACGCAGCCGACACGCCGTGGGGACGGGATGAGTTTGAGCATCTGGATGCTGCCCTGGCCGCCGCCTTGCGTGAACACAGCGAAGCCTGCGACAGCCTCAGTCATGTGGCCGGGGGGCGCTATTCCCTGCTGTTGCCAGGGGTGAACCCTTTGCGGGCGCGTCTGCTGGCCGACCAGATACAAAAAACCTTTGTGCGCCAGGTCGGGCTGCGCAATACGGCGCTGGCCAGCAACGGCCCTGTGTGCGCGCTTGGCATTGCCTGCATAAATCCGGGAACAGGCGCCACCGGCCAAACCCTGCTGACCCAGGCGGAAGACGCCCTGAAAAACGCGCTGTCGCAACAAAGCGGCCATATCTGCCTTGCGGGCGGCGCAAGCCTGGAAGAACGGGCAAGCCTTGTACATTCCAGTGAAAAACGCTTTCTTTTCTTCGGGAGAAACAACTGATGGCAAATAAAACCTTGAGCGTGGTCCTGCTCAGCGGCAAGGGCGGGGTCGGAAAAACCAATATTTCGCTCAATCTGGCCTGCGCTCTGTTCCAGATGGGCTTTAAAAACCTGCTCATGGACTGCGATCTGGGCCTTGCCAACCTTGACGTATTGCTGGGCATCACGCCCGAGGGCAATCTGCAAAACGCCCTGCTGGGCGAGGCGCAGATTCGCGACGTGCTGCACCATGTGGAGCCCGAAGGCTTTGACGTGCTGCCTGCCGCATCGGGTGTGCCCGAACTCACCGAACTGCAGCCCGACATGCGCGATGTGCTGCTGGCCCGCCTTGAGCCCGAACTGAACAGGTACGATTATGTCTTCATGGACGTGGGCGCGGGCATTTCCGGCACAGTGCAGACCTTTGCCTCCATGGCGGCCATGCGCATTGTGGTCATCACCCCGGAACCCACATCGCTGACAGACAGCTACGCGCTTATCAAGGTGCTCAACGCCCGCTACGGGCTGCGCGACTTTATGGTCATCGTCAATCAGGTCGCTTCCGCCAGCGAGGCCAAGTCCGCCTTTGACAAGCTGCACGGCGCGTGCCGCCATTTTCTGCATCTTGAGCCCGTGCTGCTGGGGCATATCCGCAATGACAAAAAACTGCCCGAAGCAGTCTGTCACCAGCAGCCCCTCATGCACTACGCCCCAGGCTGCCCAGCGGCCCAGGACCTGCACAATCTGGCTTTGCGCCTGCAAAGGCTGCGCCTTGGCATGGCCGACTGGCTGGCCCCCCGAAAAATTCTTCAGCCGCTTCCCGATAAACACTAGAGCATTTTACCTTTAAAAAAGTGTACATGCTCTAACGCTGCACTTTCGTGCAACGCGCCACAACATGGCGTAGATTCAGCCGAAAATCATATTTTTCGGCTGAATGAAATTTTGAAATGCTTCTCATTTCAAAATTGATCTGCTCCAAGAAGAGCGTAAAAAGCCTGCGTGGACTGTTTACCTTGACGCACAAAAGGTATAGGTTTGAATTAGCAATAGATGCCTATTGATCACTTGCTTGGCATTTGGCCTTTGAAGCGTGGGGAGGATTGTGGCGAACACAAAAAATTGCCAACAATACCACCAAGATACTGGACGAGCTCTACCGTTTCAGGCAGAATGCTTCCGCGAGTAACAAACGCAGTTACGGAGGCGTGATGAACAAAAGCGAACTTATCAAGGCGCTGGCCGACGAAACCAATATCCCCTTTGATGACGCGTCAATGGTGGTAAACACCTTTTTCGACGCCATGAAGCAGTCCCTTCTTGCCGGAGAGCGCATTGAAATTCGCGGCTTTGGCAGCTTTAAAATCAAAGAGTATGAGGGCTATGCGGGTCGCAACCCCAAGACGGGGGAAAGCGTCACCGTATCCTCGAAACGTCTGCCCTTTTTCCGCGCTGGCAAGGAACTGAAAGAATTTATAAATCAATAGGCATAGTTGCATAACGCGGCTTTGCCGCAATCTGAGCCGAACGGGATGAGGGTGCGCCTTCAATCTCGGCGTTCGGCCATCCATAGGTGCGCAAAGCGCGCCAAGGAGACCGTCATGCTGTTTTCCGGTGCTATGACAGCGCTTGTCACCCCTTTCAAGAACAACGCCCTTGACGAGGAAGCCTACCGAAACTTCATTGAGTTCCAGATCACTGAAGGCATTCATGGCCTGGTGCCCTGCGGCACCACTGGCGAATCCGCCACCCTCAGCCACGAGGAGCACGAAAGGGTCATTGAAATCTGCATCGATCAGGCCAAGGGGCGCGTTCCCGTTCTGGCCGGAGCCGGTTCAAACAACACGATTGAAGCCATCCGCCTGACCCGCTTCGCCAAAAAGGCCGGGGCCGACGGAGCGTTGCTCATCACGCCCTATTACAACAAGCCGACTCAGGAAGGGCTGTTCCAGCACTACAAGGCCATAGCAGAAGCCGTTGACCTGCCCCTTGTGCCCTACAACGTGCCCGGCCGTACCGGGTGCAACCTGTTGCCGGAAACCCTGGCTCGCCTGGCCAAGGCTTTTCCCAACATTGTTGGCGTCAAGGAAGCCACCGGCGACATGGCCCAGGGCAGCAAAACCCTGTCCAGCTGCCCACAGGGGTTCAGTGTGCTTTCCGGTGACGACTTCACCGCCCTGCCCCTCATGGCACTGGGCGGCCATGGCATCATTTCCGTTACGTCCAACCTTGTGCCTGGCCGTGTGGCCGCCATGGTCAACGCCTTCCGCAAGGGCGACGTTGCCGGGGCCGCGCGCATCCATCATGAACTTTTCCCGCTGCACGAAGCCATGTTCTTTGAAAGCAACCCCATCCCGGCCAAGACGGCCCTGCACCTCATGGGCAAGATGGAAGCCGAACTGCGCCTGCCCCTTTGCGCCATAGGCACGGCGGCCAAAGAAAAGCTTACTGCAGTGTTGCGCCAAATGAAGCTCATCTAGACCAGAGTTATTTTGAAATGCTTCACATTTCAAAATTAAATGCTCTGGGCTGAAAACATTCGACCGCAGCGCTTCAAGCGCTAGGCCCGCCCTGCGGAAGCCTGTAAGCCAAATCCCCGGCAGTGTACTGCCGGGGATTTTCTACATATAAAAAAGCAGACTGGCCGCCCCAGGGGGTGACCAGTCTGCTTTTTTACGGCGCTGCCCGTGCAGGTCGCCTGCTCTCAAAACTTACATGGCGGCCTTGTAGATGGCGGCCACGGCTGCGTCTGTCATGGTACGGGGGTTGGTAAGGCCGCAGGCGTCCTTCTGTGCATTGCCCGTCATGGTGGGGATATCTTCTTCCTTCACATCCTTGCCGTACTTCTTGCCAAGAGCCTTAAGGCCAGCAGGAATGCCCACGTCCTGAGACAGGGTATTGATGGCGGCAATGGCCTTTTTGGAAGCTTCATCAGCGCTCAGACCATCGGTGATCTCGCCAAGAATGCGGGCGATGCGGCCAAAGCGGCGGCGGGTGGCGATGCGGTTGTATTCACTGACGTACGGCAGAAGAATGGCGTTACATTCACCATGGGGCAGGTCATAGAAGCCGCCCAGCTGGTGCGCCATGGCGTGAACATGACCCAGGCTGGCGTTGTTGAAGGCCATACCGGCCAGATACTGGGCGTAGCACATGCCTTCACGGGCTTCCTTGTCCTGACCGTTGGCAACCGCGCGGCGCAGATAACGGTTGATAAATTCCATGGCCTTTTCGGCGCATGCGTCGGTCATGGGGGTGGCGGCAGTGGAAACATAGGCTTCAACAGCGTGCGTCAGGGCGTCCATACCGGTGGCCGCGGTAAGGGCCGGGGGCATGCCCATCATGAGCAGCGGATCGTCAATGGCGACGCCAGGAGTGCAGCGCCAGTCAACAATGGCCATCTTCACCTTGCGGGACGTGTCGGTGATGATGCAGAAACGGGTCATTTCAGAAGCGGTACCAGCGGTGGTGTTGACGGCCACATAGGGCGGGAAGGGCTTGGAGGACTTGTCCACGCCTTCGTAGTCATGAATCTTGCCACCGTTGCCAGCGAGAAAACCCACGCCCTTGCCGCAGTCATGCGAGCTGCCGCCGCCAAGGGTGATGATGCTGTCGCATTTTTCCTTTTTGTACATGGCAAAGGCTGCGTCCACGTTCTTGTCAGTGGGATTGGGCACAGTCTGGTCAAAAATGGCATACTTCATCTTTGCGGCATCAAGGACGCCAGCAATCTGCTTCAGAATACCAGCTTTGACGATGCCCTGGTCAGTAACGATAAGGGGCTTCGTGCCGCCGATATTCTTGAGGCGAGCGGGAATTTCCTTGGAACATCCTTCGCCCACAAGGGTAACATTGGGAATGAAGAAGGAAGTGATCTGGCCCATGTGCATGCTCTTAAGCTCAGTACTCATAGCGACTCCTGGCGTTATGCGATCACAACATACTTAAGTTACTTAATGTATGTGCCGCAGTGATAAGAAAGCGTCCTTTATGGAGACAGTACAGCATAGAAAAATCCATTGCAATAGCTGCAGAGCGTAACTACCAAACCTTTTAAATTATTTTTTACTTTATTGTATATGTTCTTTTTTACACAGCTAGATACATTTTGTTCTTTTTTGCACAATACAACATTGGTTGATTGTTCACCCAAAAAAATAAAAGCGTGATGATTACACGCCTATCATACCGAGCCTGTTGATAAAACAGGCATGCCTCGACTCTTGGCCGTCAATGGCTCAAAAAACAATAGCAGGCGCAAAGGGATTCGGGGCTGGTACTCCCGAGTTTGCACGACGCCGCATTGCAAATCCCAGTGTCACTACGCGGGCAATATGGACACCGCTGAGAAGATGCATTCATAAAAGAGACATCATGCCTGTCACGGCGTTTACTTGCATAACTGAGGAACAGAGCGGCTTTCAGAAGGATATGCGGGCATAGGTCGCGACTGCGCCCACGCCGCACCGCATACCTGGCAACATCTGCCGCCAGCGTGAAGGGGGTTCGGCCGCGCTGTCAGCGAATCGCGAAGCGTAATGGGCATTTATCCCTGCGGTTGCATGCCGAAATGGATGTTTGAAGCTCTGGGAATGGGCATTGGCAGGGGGAGGATCTCTGACGGCGGCGCTGACAGATGCGCATAGCATTTGAGCATGTTACCTTTGTTAAAGATAACATGCTCTATAATGAAAGTTTTAGGGGGTGGGGGCGTGGGGGAGGAGACCCTTTTTATAGCATCTGACTTTGAGAAAAGTCAGATGCTATAACGCTGCACGAGAGTGCTGCGCGCCACAACGTGGCGTGGATTCTGCCGGAAATCGCATTTTCGGCAGAATGGCTACTTTGAAATGTGAAGCATTTCAAAGGTAATCTGGTCTAAGGAGGGTCCCTCCCCCACAAGGTATTTCAATAAAAAATGAACCTCACCGCTGTCCGCCCGGCTCCTTCATCTTGCCGGGTCGGCACATGCGGCTCAGGCTCCGCAGATAGGCTTTGCGTTTATCCAGAAAGAAGGCCAGAGGCCGGGAAAAGTTGCGTCCCAGCAGGCCATCCACCAGAAGCTGGCTGATCTCGCGTTCGCGGGTCAGCACCAGCTGCGATCGTGCCAGCACATTTCGGTCAGCTTCGGGCATGGCGCGCGCCACCTGCCGAAAAGCGTCCTGCGCCCGTGGCTGGTAAAACCAGATATACATCAGGTCAAGGGCATTGACGATAAAGGCCTTTTCCAGTTCCTTGCCCTTGATGCCCCCGCTGCCCTGGAGCCCACCGGGACGCGCCAGCTTGATGAGGGCGTCTTCATGCGGGAAGAGCAGTTCCAGCCGCGTATAGCAGTCAAAGAGATTGTTAAGCTTGCTTTTGTAGTCCCAGCGGCGCATGCGCAGGTTTACCTGGCTGTCGGCATAGCCTTCAATGAGGGCTGCCACCGTGTCTGAAGCCATCTTTGACACCACCGCCGCGCTGGGCACCAGATAGATTTCCGGATTAAGCACGCCGAGCCCCTCAAGGCCATACTGCAGCATGTAGCCGTAAACGGACGACACGGGAATGGCCAGAGCGCTGCGGAAGAGGTTGCCGATGGCAGCCTCCTTGGGAAAACCGCGAAAGACATTGTGCGCGCAGATATAGAAGCCGTTGATGATGTTCAGAACCGTAAAGACGATCCAGGGATTATGGGCCACGGTGATGCCCATGGTTCTGTCCAGCAGCCACACGCGCACCATCACTTCCAGCAGCAGCACAGAGATGCCCGTATACATGAGCGAGTCGCACAAGCGGCTCACGCTGACCTGATCCTTCCAGTGCAGGAGGGTATCGCGCGTGGCCCCCTTGGCGGCCAGCACCATCTGCATCACATTGCGCACGCCCGTGATGCCGAACCATATGAAGGTGCCGCCCCAGGCGAGCACCCACCAGTCCTGGGTGTACAAAAAGGAGAAAAAGGCAGGCACAAAGCCCAGCAGCACCTTGAGCCAGTTGCAGAACGAGCTGTTCAGATAGGCGAAGCCGGGGTGCCCCGGATCGACCTGCTGCTTTTTGCCAAGCAAATTGTTGCCTGTGGCCGTGCTGAGGCCGCCAAGATTGATGACGTTGCCCTGGTTGCACACGCGAAAATCTTCGCTGGCGGTCTTCCAGGTCTTGCGGCGCTCCAGGCCCAGATGGCGGCAACCGGGCAGCCAGTGCAGACAGGCGGCCAGCCGCTGCCAGGACGAGGGATTACGGGGTTTGGCGTAGCTGTAAACTTCCTCCACCGGCGAACAGATGGGGATTTCAAACTGCTGCTGCCCCCTGCCCTTGTGCGCCGTAAAGCGCCCCTTGGGCAGGGTATCCTTGATGACAAATCCCATGCCGTAGGTAATGCGGCTGGCGGAGCTTGTGCCAAGGCGCGAGCCCAGGGGCTTGTGGCGGTAGTGCTCCCACAGCTTGGGCACGTTGTGCAGTATGTCGCGAAATTTGGCGGCCCTTTCTTCGTCCACGGTGCGCATGCGGCGCGCCATCTGGCGTATCATCTGCTTTACGCGGGGGCCGAGTCCTTCATTGAAGGCCTGCTGCAATTCGCTGATGGGCTTGAGGTTGGTTTGCTGCCGCTCCATCCAGCTCTTCATGTTGAAGATTTCCAGATGGGTAATATTGCCCTTGGCATCCCACAAAAGTTCGGCCACGTCCTCAACGCTCAGGCCCGAGGTGCAGAGCACCAGACGGTAGCCCGGTGTAAGCTCCGCCAGTTCACGGGTAAGCTCGAACAGGGAAAGCCGCATGAGGTGGGGCATCTCTTCCGGGGGCGGCGGACTGTCCAGATCGGGCAGCCCGGGATGCAGGGCGGCAGAAAGCCATTCCTCGGCTATATGCTCAGGCCCCATGCGCTCAAGAACCGCCAGTTCGGCGCGTGAAACGGCGTCGTCAATCTCGGCGAGCCTGGCGGCGCGCTGGCGCAGGGCCGGCTGCACATGACGGTGCAGCCCTTCTGCCAGATGCAGGCTGCTGGCCTGGCCACGGCCCACGAAACGCAAAAATTCATCTGCCGACAGTTCTGGTATTTCCACCCCCCAGGCGGCTTCCATCTTGGGGCGCTGGTGCTCGTTCCACAACGCAAGGCAGTGCAGGACGCGATCACGCCGCCAGCGCAGCACTTCGCGGCCACGCTTCATCATTTCCGCCACCTTGGGGCTGTGCAGAAACTCCAGAAAATCTTCGTGCGAGCTGAAGCCGCGCGGTATCCAGAACACGCTTACAAAGCGCCCGTAAAAAGGCACCTGAAATTCCAGGCCAATACGCACCGCAATGCCCGTAATTTCGGCTGCGCGCAGAATTTCGCGCGCGGCGTCGGGCTGCACCCAGTACTCATAGGCCACAGTGAGCGAGCGCAGCCCCTTGATCCAGGCGTCCATGATGAGATGCGTCGGGGTTTTGCGGCCCTTGGTATTGGCGTCGTACACGTGGTCGTCAAAGGCGATCTGGTTCCACGCCTCTGGCATTTCCGGCAGATGATACCGCGCCAGCATGCGGCGTACAACGCGCGGCGTGCCCTGCACCGTCCGGCGAAAGTCGTGCGCCAGCTTGAGCTGCTCCAGGGCGTTGTCGTGAGCGCGCACAATGCTTTTCATGATCTGCATGAGCACGCGCGCCGTATTGCGGCGCAGCGTCGAATGCGCGCTGTTGAGCACCTCGTCATACAGGGTTTGCAGGGCCAGCAGGCGGTCTCTGGCCTGGGTGCGCCCCACCTGAAGGTTGCGCAGCAGGTTGATGACGGCATAGGCCATGCGTGAAACCGGAGTGGCGACGAGTTCCTTGATGCCGTGCGGGTGCAGGCTGGGGTCAAAAAGACTGTTATCCGAAGGTTTGTTATCGGACTCCAGTATGCGGTTGACAAGCAAAAGGATATCCCTGTCCTGCCTGTCAAAATAAATGCCACGCCGTAAGAAACTCACGCCATATGCTCCTTGCGAAAAACCGCCTGACGGCGGTTGGAACAAACCATCTGCAACACTACCGCGCACCGACGCTCACGTCAAATACCCGATCTCTGAGCGGTTTTACCTCAAAACGCGCCTGATCGCGCTTGATCCTGCTTGCCCGCGCCTGATCGCGCTTGACCCTGCTTGCCCGCGCCTGCGCGGGACGGCGAAACCAAGCCGCAGACGTACCCCGCAGGCGATAAAAAGAAGCGTCAGCCGGGCAAGACAGCCAAAACACAGGGAAGCTAGAGCAGTTTACGAATGAAATGAGTTAAATGCTCTGCAAGGATTTTTCTGAAAAATCCTTGCCACGAAATGCGAGCAGGCGGGCTTTTGCCTGCCGTACGCGAGCATTTCAAGTGTTAAATGCTCTAGAAGAAGCCTGGGTAACACAGGAGAGATCGAAAAAGCAGGAGAGTACGGGCAGAGTGCGGGCAGAGTGCGGGCAGTGGCCAGACAGAGGCCAGACAGGGGGCGCACGATGCTGCGGCCCTGATAAAATTGGGGGACGAGCCGCCGGATGCTACAGCCCGTCCCCCGGTTGCCCTGAGGCAACCCGGACACACTCCGGCCATCGCGTCCCGCCGGTTCCGGGACTGAAGGCACAGATGGCGACTGCCTGGCAAAAGACAATCCCCTGTGGTCCGCCAAAAAAATGCTTGATCACGCCGTAAAACAGTTTCGCAGTGCCATGCCAAGGCTTTTGCCTTGTGCCGCAGCCCATGGCAGGCCTGACGTGGCGGGGCCGTGTGCGACGTCAACCGAAGCTGACGTCAGATAAACTCGTCCATACAGCCAGCCCGCACTTTTTTGAGCAGGCGGTCAGCCGCGCCGCGCTCATGCAGGGACATTCTACCCAGCTTTTCTTCCAGCAGGCGTTCGCCCTGGATGCGCGTATAGGGCGTGGCGTAATGCAGCAAAAATTCCATAAACGATGCAGCCGAGTTGGGGCCACACTGTCCCTTCATGCCGCACTCGCGCACCATGGCAAGGAACTCCTCGCCCCTGCGGCCCAGGCGTGGACACGCCGCGCAAAACGACGGCAGATGGCGGGCGTCTTCAAGCAGAAAGCGCACCACTTCGTCCACATGGCAATCCTCGCCCAGGGGGAAGGGCACCTGCTGGCCGGGGGCCACAGTCCATCCTCCGTAGGGATTGGCCACACTGCCCGTGAGCAGTTGCGAAGCCCCTGCGCCACAGCCGTCGCGCCAGAGTCCGGCAGGCTCCTTTGTGGTCAGGATGATGCCCGCATAGGGCAGGGCCAGTCTGACCAGGGCCACGCACCGCAGATAGTCGGCATCGCTCACCGGATAGGGCACGTCCATGAGGCTTCCGGGCGCGGGACGCATCCTGTGCAGGCTTACGGTACGGCACCCCATATCATACACGCGCTCAAGATGCTGCACATGCTGCGCAAGGGCGAGCAGGTCAAACTGCCATGGCCCGAGGCCCAGCAGAATGCCCATGCCCACATCGGGCACGCCTGCTGCAAAGGCCGTATCCGGAGCGACAAGACGCTTCACGTAGTTGCTTTTCGGACCCGACACATGGGCCGCACGGTAGCTGGCCTCATGATAGGTGTCCTGATAGATGAGGACGGTGCCCACATAGGCGTCCAGAAGCACCTGGTACTGGCTGCTTTCCAGCGGCCCCACGTTGACGTTGACACTGTGGATTTCGCCCACACCGTCAAAAAGCGTATACAAAATGCTTATGGCCTCGGCCAGGTAGTCCACATCGGCGTTGGGCAACTGCCCGCTGACCAGAAATATGCGTTTGTGGCCCTGTCGAATGAGCTTCAGCGCTGCCTCGCGCATCTCCGGCGAGGTCATGTACTTGCGTTCCACAAGCTCGTTTTCCCGCCGGTTTGAGCAATACAGACACTCGCTGCCGCAATGGTTGGACAGGTGCAAGGGCGCTGAAAGCACCATGCGGTCGCCATAGACCTTCTGCTTCACCTCGTCCGCCACGGCAAGAATGCGCTCATGCCCCACCGGATCATCAACACGCATGAGAGCGACGATTTCGTCCTGATTGAGGGACTCCATCCGCATGGATTTATCCAGAATATCGCGAAGTTCGATGGCGTCTGGAGCCTTTTGCCGACTCAAGGCCTTTTCAATCGCGGCCACATCAAACCATAGAGGCAATGATTCCGCAGACATGCTGTTCACCCTCTCGTGCATTTCACAAAAATGTCTGTTAGAAAATTTTCTTTTATGTACACGTGCTGTCGATGATTTGATTGTCCAATATTTCACATTATACTGTCAAGAAAGAACTTCCAAATATTTTGCACCGCACCAGCAGCCACTGCCCCTGAATTGCGCGCAAAAGCGCGCACACCGCGCACGCCGAATATACGCAGGGCATGCCGCTGCCGCGCCCGTAGCCGTACAAAAATCCCTGGCTCTCATTACAAAAAGCCCTGGCGCTCATTTGCTGGCCTTTCGGCATGACCGTGCGGACAGTCTGCAGAGGCTGCCTTGCCCTGTGCGACTGCTTCCTACCTGGTTGCGGATAAAGGCAATAAAGGTTTTAGGGGGTGGGGGCGTGGGGGAGGAGACCCTTTTGCAAAAGGGTCCCTCCCCCACAAAGCATGGTAAAGAAAAATAGCTCCTGCTTGCCGTCCCTCCCCCACAAAGCATGGCACAATAAAACTGCTCATACTCATAGAAAAGGGATAACCTGCGCCATTTCCTATGCGTATCAGGGTATTGCGGGCTGCGCCACGCGGGCGTATGCTTGCCGCCCGGCCCTTCGGCCCCATTACGTGTTTAAGGGAAACGCTGGTGTATTCCGTTTGGCGGTTTTGCTTCGCTTTTTTGAAACAGTCGAGGACGGAAGAGTCCACTCCTGCTTCAAAAAAAGATCGCGCCTTGCCCCAAAAAATACCTGCGCGTTTCCTGAAGGCTCTTTAATCAATGCTTCCGTAGGAATACCGCTCATGCGCCACAGTGAATCGTCTTTTGTTCCGTCCCCTGTCTTTTTTCTGCTCTGCCTCATACTGCTGACACTCTGCGCCACAAGCGCCCCCCACGCGGCGGAAACGGCCATTGCTTCCGGCGGGCGTCCGCTGCGCGTGGCCCTGCTGCTGGAGCATCCCGGCGGTGACGGCGGCTGGAACGACGCCCTGCTGCGCGGCCTTGAACGGGCACGGCAACTGCCTGTTGCCGCCGAGGTTCTGGTGGCTCCTGCCCAGGCCGACACCGCCGCCATCCAGGAATTTTTTCGCAATGCCGCATCCAGCCATGATCTTGTGCTGGTGGCCTCTGACCGGCTGCACGAAGCCCTGCGCAACAATGCCGCCAACTACCGGAGAACCCTTTTTGGCTGCATTGATGCGGGCATACGCGCGCCCAACATCATGTGCATAACCTTTGCAGACGAGCAGGCAGCCTACCTTGCCGGAGCGGCGGCGGCCATGCTTACGGCGCAGACATCCCTGCCCGGCATCAATGCCGACAGAACCATCGGCTGGCTGTCGGGGCAAGACGTGCCCGCCATGCGCTCACTGCTCAACGGCTTTGTGGAGGGCGCGCGCCTTGTGGACCCGGAGGTGCGCGTCATCAACCGGATCACGGGCTCCTTCACGGACGCTGCCGCCGGGGGAAAGGCCGCCAGCGAACTGCTGGACCAGGGCGCGGACATTCTGGTGCTGGCCAGCGGGCTCGGCAACGGGCCAGCCCTGGAAGAAGCCGCCAGGCGAGGCGCGTATGTCATTGGACTTGACGGAAACCAGGACGGCAGACTGCCGGGGCGCGTGATCACCTCCATAGTCAAAAAGGCAGACGACGCCGTGTATGACCTGGTGGCCGCCGCCGCATCGGGCAACTTCAAGGGCAAGGAAATTCTCGTGCGCGACCTCAAGAACGGCGGCGTGGACATTACGGATATGGGGCCGTTCCGCACATCTGCTGGCAAAAACGTTCCGGCGGGTATGGATCGCAGGCTGCACGAACTGCGCGGCGAACTTGAGAACGGCGGCATCCGCCTGAAATCCCTGCGTGAAAGAACACTCTGCGACTGTCTGTAGCGTGACGCCGCGCAAGGGCGCGGCGAATCCGGAGAATCCTGATGCCCGTTTACTACTGGTTTCCCATGCTCGGCTGTCTGGGAATCGGCTTCATGTTCATGAACATTCCGCCGGTGGCCACGCAGTTCATGCAGCTTTTTCATGTGGGCTACAGCGGGCTGTCGTTTCTTTTGAGCGCCCTTTTATGGACGCACGCCCTGGGCCAGATTCCTGCGGGGCTGATTATCGACAGGCTGGGCATACTGCGCTCTCTTGTGATCTCGGCCATCCTTTGCACTGTATGTTCCCTCGCGCCCCTTCTGGCCCCCCATAATCTCGGCCTTGCCATAGCCATGCGCCTTGTGGTGGGCGTTGCCTCGGCCATGCTTTTTCTTGGCATTGTCTTTGTGGTCAAGGTTCTGGCTCCACCGCAGTTTCTGGCCCGCGCACAGGGAATACAGGGCGCGGCCTTCAGCCTCGGCACCATGGTTCCTTACCTTGTGCTGCCGTTCTTTGAGGCCTGGGGTTGGGTGGCGAGTTATATCATGGTGGCCCTGATGCCCGCCCTGCTGCTGCTCGCATTGCTCTGGACGCCACGCGCCCCATTGCGGCAAAAAACCGCCCCAGACAACAACGTCAGCATATGGCTGTCACTCAAAACCGTGGCCAGATCAAAACATCTCTGGTTTCTCGGCTGCTGCCACGGATTTTCTTTTGGCACCATCACGGCGCTGGGAAGCTGGCTGCCCACCGTTCTTGCCGACCGCGACCAGAGCACTGGGCCCGAGCACTGGGCTCTGGCCACAGGCGCGGTGCTTCTGGCAGGAACCTTTGCCCGCATGGGCGGCGGAGAACTGGGCGGCAGAAGCGACCTCCACAAGCTGCTGACACGCCTTGTGCTCGGTATTTCCCTGCTCTACACGGCCATGGCCCTCATGCCCGGCCCGCTGACCACACTGGCGGCGGGCGTATGCCTGGCCTTCTTTTGCGGCGGCACCTACGCTGCGGTTTTTGTGCTGACCATCCGCACCACAGGGCCGGGGCTTGTGGCCACCGGAGTGGGTTTTATGACTACCGTGGCCTGCTTCATCAACGTGCTGCTCACCCTGCTTATGGGCAACGTGCGCGAATACGCGGGTTCATTCGGGCCGGCCCTGCTGGTCACGGCCCTGTGCACTGCGGCGCTGTACCTGTGGGGGCGCAGGCTCTGTGGTGACGGAAGCTTCAGCTGAAAGCGCGCGGAGCGGCCCAGGCCTCCCTTCAGGCATTGCCGCACAATAAAAAAACAGGTAAACAGATTATGCCCGCCTCAAACCGGGCCACGCGGGTTGCACCCCTAGAGCATTTTCGCATTGCGGATATCCATTCCTGATGCTTTAAAGACGCCCGCTTCGACGCATAACAGCGCAAATAAATAGCGCTTACGCCTCTGCGGCGGGCGTCTGCTCACGCATCCGCCTGAGCAGTTTCAAAGTGAAATTGCTCTAATCCCCGCAAAATCCCCCACTTGCAATCTGTCCACCTTCCTGCGTCTCCATATCTTTCCGGGAGAAAATCATGCTGAAAAAATATATTGTCCTGTTTCTTGCCGCCCTCATGCTGCTGCATTTCACCGCGCCCGGAGTGGACGCGGCCAGGCTGGTGCGCGTTCCCACCGCCTGGGTGGACGAGTTTGAAACATTTCTCATGTGGTACGCCAAAGAAAAGAAGTGGGACAGAGAAGCCGGACTGGATATTGAAATTAATCAGTACAATTCCGGCGCGGAAATTCTCAATGCCCATTCCACGGGGGCATGGGTATATGCTGGCATGGGGACAATCCCCACCATTTTCGGCAATATGAACCACAATGTCGTCGCCATGGCCATTGGTGTGGACGAGGCTGCCGCCAATGGCGTGGTGGTGCCTGCCGACAGCCCCATTGCCAAGGTCAGGGGCTGGAACAAAGAGTACCCCAATGTGCTGGGCAGCCCGGACACCGTGCGCGGCAAAACCTTTGTGCTTACCGACATCAGCTCGGCGCACTATGTTCTCTCCTCCTGGTTGAAGGTGCTTGGCCTTCAGGACAGCGACATCAGCATACGCGACATGGCGCAGGGGCTGGTGGTGGCCAGTCTTGAAAACCACATCGGCGACGGGGCCGCCCTGTGGGCGCCACAACTGTATCTGGCGCTGGACAAGGGCGGAGTGCTCGCCGCAGACCTGAAATATTGCGGCAAGGAAAGCTACACCTACCTTGTGGCCGATGCGGAGTATGCCAAGGCCAATCCTGAAATAACGGCCAAATTTCTCACGGTATATTTTCGGGCTGTGGATGATTACATGAGCAAAAGCCCTGAAACTTTTTTACAGGATTATCGCCGCTTTTACCTTGAATGGGCAGGCAAGGACTATGATGAAGAACTGCTGCGGCGGGACATAAAAAGCCACCAGGTGCTGCCCCTGGCCGAGCAGCAGAGCCTTTTTGACGAGACCAACGGGCGTAGCAGCGCGCAGAAAGACATTGAGGATGTTGCCAGGTTTTTCGGCAGCCTGGGGCGGCTGAACAAGGACGAGATGTCCAGAGTCAGCACTTCATCCTACGCCACCGGCAAATACATCAAACTGGTGCCGCCCAACCTCAAGCTGAAAAAATAACACGGCGGCCCCGTCTTGCGGCAATTCGGCGGCAATTCGGCGGCCAGCCCGCGAAACCTCACAGAACAACGGCAACGGCGCGGAGCATTCCGCGCCGTTGCCGTTGTCATCTGGTCTGGCGACAGAGAATAAAAGTTTTAGGGGGTGGGGGCGCCTCCCCCACAAAGCGCTTCACCATACCATTCCCCCCAGACAGTGCCCCCACGAGATGAATTTCCTGTTATATCAAGGAGAATGAGCCTTTTATGCAGGGAGTGTACTTTGATGGTACTCGACCGGAATAAAAGGCGACGTTCGACGCAGAAATAGCAGGAAAGGCGCTCGTGGCGGCACTGGCTAGCGGCTGCTCCTGGCCGGTTCGTCAAAACGCGGCACGGACATATGGCAGCGGCCCCGCCCGGTGCGCTCGGCAAAGCGCTGGTGATAGGCCTCGGCCTCATAAAAAGGCCCGGCTGGCTCAAGGCGCGTCACCACGTCATAACCCTTTTCCCGCAAAAGGTTCATGAGCTTGAGGGCCACGGCCTTTTGTTCCGCGTCGAGGTAAAACACGGCAGAGCGGTACTGATCGCCCACATCGGGGCCCTGGCGATCCAGTTGGGTGGGATCGTGGATTTCAAAAAAGCGGCGCAGAATCTGCTCATAGGTGATCCGCGCGGGATCAAAGACAATGCGCACGGCTTCAGCATGGCCGGTGTCGCCCCGGCACACGTCCTCATAGGATGGGTTTGACGTGCGGCCGCCCGTGTAGCCAGAAACAACGTCACGCACGCCGGGCATACGCCTGAAGGCGTCCTCCACTCCCCAAAAGCAGCCCCCCGCCACAATGGCCGTGCCTGTTGTTGCGGTGGCCTGGGCGCGCTGCGCCAGGGCTTTGGCTTCTTCAGGACTGCCAGCGGGATAAAAGGCCATGGACAGCGAGTTGACGCAATGGCGCGTATTTTTGGCCGTGAAACCTTCGCCCTCAAACACATGACCAAGGTGCCCGCCGCAATGGGCGCAGACTATCTCGACCCTTCTGCCGTCCGCGTCGGGCACCCGCCGCACGGCCCCAGGCAATTCGTCGTCAAAGCTTGGCCAGCCGCAGCCGGAGGCAAACTTGTCTTTTGAACTGTACAGCGCCGCGCCGCACTGCCGGCAGACGTAGGTTCCCGCCGCCTTGTTGCTGTTAAGTTGGCCGGAGTTGGGAGCCTCCGTGCCTTTGCGCAAGATAACGTCCGCCTCGCGTTCATTGAGAGGCGGCATGGGATATGTGGGCTTCATGGCAGCCTCCTGTGAAGGGCTGGCTGGATCAGCGACAGCGGCATTTGCCTTTGCCGCCGTGACTACGGAGTACAGGCCGCAAAACAGGAACACGGCCAGAATCAGAAAAAGAGCATGATCACGCATGGTATACTCACTGGTTCCTGTTAACATAACCACCCAGCCGACGGGGTCAATGCTTGCCTGCGGGAAAGGCCTTCAGCCGTAAGAAAGGGAGGATGGAAAAGCCCACCGTGGATGGGCGGGCCAGATAGCCGGAGCAGACGGGTATTGAGGGCAGCGCGACCCAGGGGAGTGCTGAAAAAAGTTCCGGCAGCATTCACGCCATTGCCGCACGTCGTACCGCCATGGGACAACGGCATACAGTAGCGGCATGCGGCAACGGCGGGCAGCAATGGTAGGCGGCACAGCATGCGGCAACGGCGGGCAGCAATGGTAGGCGGCACAGCATGCGGCAACGGCGGGTAGCAATGGTAGGCGGCACAGCATGCGGCAATGGCATGCAGTAATGGCATACCATAATGGCCCGTGCCGCCAGTGCAGCCCAGCCCGAAAATACGCGTTTCAACGTTGCATCATGCCGGTTGCGGGGTGCGCACAACTATTTTGCTCTTGCGCTTGCGCTACGAGCGCCTCTGTCCCGACCACACGAACATTCAAATATGAACATGTTCTACGGGGCGGCAAAACCTCAGGAAGAAAATCCGTCGGGATGGGTCTTGTGCCATTCCCAGGCCGAGGCGATGATCTGGTCAATGCCCGCCCTGGCCTGCCAGCCGAGGATCTCCCTGGCCCGGTCGGCCGAGGCCACGAGCCGCGCGGGATCGCCAAAGCGGCGCGTGGCCAGGGTCACGCCAATGTCATGCCCGGTCACACGGCAGGCCGCTGCCACCATTTCACGCACACTGAACCCCTTGCCATTGCCAAGGTTGCAGATTTCGCTGCCGCCCCCTGTACGCAGATAGTCCAGAGCGCGCATATGCGCGTCCGCCAGATCCATAATATCCAGATAGTCGCGGATACAGGTGCCGTCAGGTGTGGGGTAGTCATTGCCAAAAATGGTCACCACTTCCCGGCGGCCCAGAGGAACCTGAAGAATCAGGGGAATAAGATGGCTTTCGGGATTGTGTGCCTCGCCTATGGCGCCGCCGGGCCATGCGCCGCCCACGTTGAAATACCGCAGGCTCACAAAGCGGATGCCGTGGGCCTTGCCCACCCAGTGCATCATGCGCTCCATAATGAGCTTGCTTTCGCCGTAGGGATTGGTGGGGTGCAGCGGCGCGTCCTCATTGATGGGCACGCTTTCCTGTTCGCCGTAGACAGCAGCCGACGATGAAAAAACTATCTTGTCCACACGGTTGCGCACCATGGCTTCCAGCAGGGTCTGCATGCCGTGGACGTTATTGTGAAAGTACTTCAGCGGCTGCTCCATGCTTTCACCCACCAGCGAACTGGCGGCAAAATGGAGCACGGCATCCACCCTGTGGCTCGAAAACACCTGATCCAGCAGCGCTCCGTCCCGTATGTCGCCTTCATACAGGTTGACGCCGTCAGGCAGGGAGGCACGGTGGCCGGTCAAAAAATTGTCCACAACAACAACGTCTTCGCCGCGCGCCAGCAACGCGCGCACATTGTGGGAGCCTATGTAGCCAGCTCCACCGCAAACCAGTATGGACATGAGCATTCTCTTTTGTTGAAAGCATAGCATCGCGGTCGCACCGCGCGGGTAGAGTTCCGCTTTTTGCACATCAACTGCGGTCTGGCAAGCCCACCAGTGCCGTGAATGTATTTTGCCACGTCTTTTGCTGTGAAGCCAGCACATGAACAACTTTTTTTATGCTGCGCCCGCATGCCGTCATTCTTGCCACGAGAAAGCTCACTCGCCCCCAAAAAACGACGCAAGGCCCGAAACCAGCCAGGGGCTTCGGGCCTTGCGGGCATATCTGCCGCAGCAGCCGTAACTACCGGGCTGCCGCTGCGCCTTGCGTGACAGTGCTAAAACTATTCTACAACCGCTTGAGTACATCCTCGGCAAAGGAGGCAATGGCGTCGGGATCGCTGGAGGCGTCGCCTTCCATCTTGAGGCCTTCACAAATGATCTCGGCCCCGAGGCCCTTGGCCTTTTCTTCAATGGCGGGCACAGCGCCGCAATAATGTTCGTACTCCATATCGCCCGAGGCAAAGGCGGCTACCTTCTTGCCCTTGAGGCCCATGCTTTCCATTTCGTCAAAGAGGGGGGCGAAGTCGTCCTGCAGTTCCAGATCTTCCATGCCCCAGGCCGAGGAGCCCATAAGCACGGCGTCGTAACCGTCGGCCAGGTTGTCGGCGGCGGCTTCAGCGGCGTTCAGCAGAGTCACTTCATGACCACCGGCAGCAATAAGCTCTTCCAGCTTCTGGGCAATGCTCTCGGTATTGCCGGTGCTGGAACCAAACAGAATCATAACCTTGCTCATGGTGCGCTCCTTCCGATCATTGACCGGACATTTATAAAATGAATTTCATTTTCAATTGAGATAATTAGGTTCCCCGCCTGTGTCAAGCCCATATCCCCAAAGGTTGACAGGTTTCGCCAGAAGATTCCCTGATTGCCACCGATCAGGCCACTCTTCAGTCATTGGCGGGTCTGCCACGCGCCTGCCACGCACCTGCCACGCACAGGGCCGTGCGTGGAATTTTTGGCAGCCTGTGCGGCTGGCTTTTCGCGGGCACCGTGCGGGCCTCTCGCTTTGCCGCGTCTCTTGGCTGCCGGACAATGCTGTGCACGAGTCTCCACGCAGGGCCGGGGAATGTCTGCCCCTGGTGCCGCCCCGGCTGTCTGGCGGCCCGTCCGCGCTGGCCTCGCGCTGGAATCGCTGGAGGCCGGGGCGTTGTCATTTTCAAAACAGACTGTCCTTCTGCCCCGGAACTGAAAAGACGCCAGCCAGGGCCAGCGTCTTCAGCTTACAAAGGGTAAAAAAAACATCTGTGACTATCGTCACATTTATAGATTGTTTTTTCTCACGCCGCCATCGGCAGTCGCAAGGATCGGGATGAACGGTCGCCATAGTGCACGATCGCTGGCGCGCAGACCATCGTGGTGGGAACCGCGTATGCTGCCGCGGGGCAGTTCACGATGGATCAGGTAAATATTGAGATGCTGCAATGCCTGAAGGATGTTGTTTCCTGACCCGCCCCTCAAAGCAGACAAGGCCTTGTGGCATACTACAACACGATAAAAATTTTAGGGGGTGGGGGCGTGGGGGAGGCGACCCTTTTTTAAAAGGGTCCCTCCCCCACAAAGCATCTCAATCTCCCCCACAAAGCACCTCAATCTCCCCCACACAGCACTTCAAAATAAAATTACTCCAAGTCCGTTTCAGCGCTTTCGCCGGGGGCCAGAGCGCCTTCCTTGGCGCGGGGTTCAGGCAGGTTCCATGTGCCGGGCATGGGGGCCGTCAGTTCCGCTTTTTCACCCACATAGGGATTGAAGTAGCCATGGCGCAGCCAGGGGCAGAGCTTTTTCAGCCTTTTCATAAACTGGGTCAGGCCCATGCTTGGCGAAAGCTCAAGCTTGCCTCCGTCTTCCATATCCCGCTTCATGAGGTCAAAGTACCACTCGGGATCGATGTTGAGATTGCGCCACTGGATCATGCTGACGCCATTTTCGCCCACCATGCGCGCCAGGGCTTCCAGTTCTTCTTCGGTATCGGTAATGCCGGGAAAGAAGAGCAGGTTCAGAGACACAAAAATGCCCCGGCTTCGCGCCTCGCGGATGGAGGCGCAGACATCATCCAGGCTGTAGTCCGCAGGCCGGTAATAGCGGTGGTAGAGGGTAGGACGCGCGCTGTTGATGCTCACGCGCATGCTTGTGAGCCCGGCGTCGGCCAGACGGGCCACGGCTTCGGGTCGTGAGGCGTTGGTATTGCAGTTGATGGTTCCCAAACCGCCACCGGAACGGAACAGTTTTATGCTTTCCTCCAGAAGGTCGGGGTTCATGAGGGGGTCGCCCTCACAGCCCTGCCCGAAGGAATAAATGGGAGCGCGGCTTTCGCGCCCGGCATGAATGCGCATGACCTCGGCCACTTCCGCTGGTTCCGGGGTGAAGGCCAGACGGCACTGGGGCGTCACGGCCACGGGCGAATCCTTGTCCTGGGCCGAAATACAGCCCACGCAACGGGCATTGCAGGAGCGGGACGAGGGCAGGGGCGCTTCGTAACGGCCAAGAGCGAAGTTTCGTGCCGCAGGGCAGTCATAGCGGGCCACACAGTTATCCAGGATATGCCGCACAAGGCGGTTTTTGGGATAGTCCTGCAGCAGCCTGCGCGCGCCCTGTTCTATACGGTGGCGCGGAATGCGGTTGAAAACCTGGCGTTGATCCGTATCGACCTTGCGGGCGCAGATATAAAAGCGCCCACGCGCAAAGCCAATGGCCCCATACGCGAACAGGGGCAGCAGGGGCGCGTCAGGATTGCTGGCATAGGCCGGATGCGCCGAAAGCGTGTGCGCGGGGGCGGCAAAAGCCGCCACGGCCAGTTGGGCTTCGCCTTCGGGCGGCACTATTTCGCCTGTTTCGGGGTCAAGCCCCACAGCCTGTCGGCCAGGCAGCAGAAAAAATTCGCTTTCTTCAGGCAGGGGCATGAGTTCGTCAGGGCGTGGCAGCCCCCACTGCGCGCCCCTGCGACAGACCATGAGCAGGCGTTCGTCATCGTAAATATTGCCCTGCTCGTCCGCCATGACAAGATGCGGCTCAATATGCTGCGCGGCCATAAATGCTCCTTGCCCCGGCGGGGGTGAACGTATATAACGGCCCAACGTGGCCGGGCGATCCCGGCCCGTACTTTTGGAGGCCCTTCATGTTTTCCATAATGCTTTTCATTTTTTTGTGTTTTTTCGGCATTCTTGCCGTCCTTGTCTACATGCTGCGCTGCCAGGAAAAGCTGGTGCGGCAACTGCGCGAAGATCACGCCCAGTTGCGTGTGATGCTGCGCGCTATGGAGTCACGCCTGGATTATCCGGGCGGCAGCCAGCCCTCCGCTGCTGATGTAAGCGCCGCTGACGTCAGCGTCAATGACTCCCCTGGGCAGCAGGACTATGCCACCCCGGCTTTTTCGACGGAAACCGAGCTGGATATGGACTCGAACCCGCACGAGAATGCACGCCACCAGACGCGGGCCGCAAGGTTGACGGCACGTGTGGACGAGCCCGTGGCCTCCGCTGGCAATGATCCCCTGCTGCACCTGAGTTTTGACCCGCCTGCCAGCAAGAGTCAGGGGCCGCGCCCGACTGGCGCGCCAGCTATTGACCCGGCGCTGGATCTGCATTTTGATCCAATGGATGCGGCACAGGCTCAACGCTAGGGCATTTTGCTAATGAAGGTATCTATTCTTGATGTTTCCAGGACGCCCGCGTCGGCGCGTAACAGCGCAATAAACTGCGCTTACGCCTCTGCGGCGGGCGTCTGCTCACGCAGCCGCCAGGGCAATGTAAAAATTAAATTGCCCTAGGCCTCCGGGCCTGCAAGACCGTAGCGGCCCGTGGCTGCGGCCAGATACGCCCTGCGCATGTCAGGGCAAACGCACTCTTCGGCCCAGTGCAGATAGAGCAACTTGAGACATTGTTCAAGTACAACGTCGCTCCTGGCAATGCGGCTGGCCACAAGCTCTTCGTGTCCGCAGATCCACAGGTCGCAGATATTGTCGGTAAAAGTTTGTGCCCTGTGAACCGCGCGGTGGCGCGCATTGACCTCGGCCAGCCCTGTGGCGCGAATATGGGCCGCCACGTCGGGGTGTTCCAGCAAGAATTTTATGCGAAAAAGGGCGTCGCCCACATCGTTGGGCGCGTAGCCCACAAGGTGCTCGCCGTCCACAAAAAGCTCGGCAAAACCGTGTCCCACGCGGGGCGTCACAAGACAGCCGCCGCAGCCAAGGGCCTCGAAGCTTCTGAAGTTCAGGTCGCCGCGCTCGCAATGGTTAAGCAGCACCCGCCCCTGGGGGAAAAGCCGCCTGTAGTTCCCCGTTTCCACGTGCAAGCCGGGGAGCTGACTGCCAAGAGCGCGCAAAAATTCTGAACGCAGGGGCGTGTTTTCCGAGACAGTGCCCACAAAAAGACAGTCCCATACGGGCTGCACGTCGGGGTTGGGCTGATCCTGCGCCCAGGCGAAGGGCGGCGACCACCAGACCCTGTCTTTACCAAGAAATGGCCCGTGGAACCGGGGAATGTCATCACGCAGGGAAACCATACAGGCGTCAAAAGCCTGGGCATAGAAAGGCTGCCAGCTATGGATATGCGAATCCACACTGTAAAAAACCGTCAGGCAGGGAAAGTTTTCAACCCCGAGCACAAAGGGCGGACGGCTGTTATCGCCCACAACCAGCACGTCGGGCACAAATCCCGCCAGACGCACAAGATCCTCCCAGCCGAAGACGCGATCGCCCCCGACATTGTGCATGGCCACGTTCTGCCAGCCAATGGCGTGCAGTTCCACACCAAAAAAAGGGCTGCCCAGCCATAAGATACGCTGCATGGTTCTCCGGTAACTGTCAGAAAGTCTTTTGCATGTCATACAGTTGCCAATAAAGACAAGATACAATAGGCTAGAAACCTAGCCTCGACGCTTCGCCGCGTCAAGACGAGAGACTGCAACATGCTTCTGAATGCCCGCCGCCTACGCTTTTTCGCGCGCATCCTCCTGGCGCTCATCCTCCTGCTGTCCGGCCTGACGGCAGGGGCCTTTTACCTGTTGCAGCGCAACCCCGAAGCCCTTGCAGAGCATTTTATCGAAAAACTGCGCGCCAGTACAGGACTGTCCATCTCTGTGGACGCCGTCAGCGTAGCCCTTCTGCCCGTACCGGCACTGGCCGTGAGCAACGCCGCAATCACAGGCGAAAACTGGCACGTTACCGCAGCCTATGCCACCTTGCGCCCCGATTTTGCCGCGCTTCTTCAAGGGCGTTTTGAACCCCGCAATATCTCCCTCCTGCGCCCCCGCGTGGAAGGAACCGTGCCCGTGACCCTCAGCCTCGGCATGAACCTGAAGGGTCTGTTCGCCTCTGGCAGCGACGGAGCGGCGACATTGCCTGGCCGCTGCCGCCTTGCGGTGCAGCAGGGCGAACTGCGTATCCAGGGGGCCGACGACTCAAGCCTCGTCATCGAGGGCGTGCAGTGCGACCTCGAAGCCAAACCGGGCGACAACATAACGGGCACCCTTTCATGGGCCGCCGCCACACTTGTGCCCACCGACGGCCAGCCCATGCGCCTGGACAGCCTGAATGTGGACGGCAAAACCAGCCTTGTCGATCCCCTGGGCAAAAGCCCTCGCATGGCGTGCAGCGGCGTATTGCACCTCCCGGACTGGCTGCCCGAACTGAAATTTTCTTTCAACCTGACGCCCGACATCATCCCCGGCAAACAGGGCCTCAACCTTGTGGCCGACCTTGGCGGATCCATCTCCAAGGATGGGGCAAGCATTCCCTTCACGTTCGCGGGCGGCGCAGCATGGCGGCACGCCGACCCGCAGGCGGTCAGCCTGAACAAGCTGCAACTGACCCTTGGGCCGGACAGTGTGAGCTTTGACGGCACAGTGCAGCTTGAAGGCCCCACTGGCCCCGCCCTTGGAGGCAGCCTGCAACTGCACCGCGCAAGCCTCACGCGCTGGCTGGGTTTTGCCCGCAATCTGGCCCCCGGACTGCAACTGTCCCTGGACGACCTTTCTGGCGGGCTGCTTGTTTTTGACATGGACGCGGCAGGGCTGCGCGTACCGCACATTGAAGTGACGGCGGCAGGCGCCAGGTTTACAGGATCGGGCGGCGTGGCCGACTGGCACAAGCCCGAAGTGGCCCTGGACATGACCACCGAGAACGTCAATCTTGGGCGCGCCATCCCCGAAGCTGTGGGCGACACGCCCGAAGAGCCCAAATTCGATTACGGGCCGCTCACGCCCATGCCGGGCGGGCCCGTCATTCCCGGCGAAATCGGCGTGGATTACAACATCCGCCTGGCCGCCAAAAAAGTGGACTACGGCCCCATCGTCATCAATGACGCTCTTGTGGTTATCCGGCAAGGGTTGATCGACGCCCAAAGCCGCCTTGAAGACACCCTGCTGCTTGTGGAAGGCAAGCTTTACGGCGGCAGCATCAAGGGCGAGACCATCCTTGGCGGCGACACAAGCACGCCCTACTCCATACGCCTGCGGGCGCGCGACGTGAATGGCGAAAACCTGGGTAAAGACCTCAAGGTCATGCCCGTGGGAGGCGGCCGCCTGCGCGCCGATGTGGACATCATGAGCCAGGGGCGCAACCTGGACATTTTTTTGAGCAAGTTGCGCGGCAGCATCACCACAAGGGCGGAAAACGGCTTTCTGCGCGCGCCGCCCCGTATCAGCGGCGGCAAAAAAACCACGTTCGCCTTTGCCTCTCTGGACATTGGCCTCAAGATGCGCACTGCGGCCTGGGACGGCCAGAAGCTCGGCCTTGAGGGGCAATGGAACGCGGCCATGGCCGCCGCCGGGCTGGACATGGCCACCGACATCAACGGCAGGCTGTGGTTCAGCGGCGACGGGGCCGATGGCGGGCAGATGGACTTCACCAGTCTGCCCGGCTCGTTTTCGCTGCGCATGGACGCAGAGCGCTCCTTCAACCCCGAAGGGGTACACGTACAGGCTTCGGGCCGCTTCACCGGCCAGTCGGCCCGCAATGAATTTTCGGTGTCCGAAGGACACTTCAGCGCGCTGGGCGTGGAGGCCCACGGCCAGGCCAGCTTTACCGCCGCTTCGGAGGGGGTTTCGTGGCAGGGCAAGGTGTCTGCGTACAGCCCCGACATGGCCCACACCCTGCGCCTGGCGGGCCTTGGCAAGATTACCATGCCCAAGGGCTTTAGCAGCGTTGAAATGGACACCCGCTTCAGGGGCGACCCCAATTCTCTTTCTTTGCGCGAAATCCGGGCCAAACTGGACCAGAGCACCGTCACCGGCACACTGAACCTTGACTGGCGCGACCAGCTCAGCCTCAACTTCAAGCTCACCGCCGACCAGTTTGACCTTGACCGCTACATGAAGACCAATGAGGAAAAATCCGGCGAGTCAGGGAACAAACCGTGGGATTTCCGCTTTATGCGCAACTTCCGCGCCTCTGGCGAATTTGGCGTCAACAAGCTCACCGCCATGCGCTTCACAGTGCAAAACCTGCGCACCAAGTACAAACTTGAAAACGGCAAGCTCACGTCCGACTCCATTACCGGCCAGTTTTACGGCGCGCCCATCGTCAGCAGGGCTTCCATCAACTTCACGAGGGGCCTCAGCTTCGCCAATACCCTCATCATCAACGACTTTGACCTGACGGCCGCCAGCGATGCCAGGGGTGGCGCAGCCGCACTCAGCGGCAGGGGCTCCATCCACTCGGAGGTGCATGCCAACCTCACCGGGCCGGATCAGTTGCCCGCCCTGCTCAACGGCAAATGGCGCGTCGAGGTGCTCAGCGGCTCCTACCAGCAGAGAACCCCGGAGGGCAAGCTCAAGGGCAAACCCACAATGATTACCGCTTCGGGCGCGTCAGGGAGCATTACCAATGGCGTGGCGCGCAGTAGTGATTTTTATCTCAAGGGGCCGGGGCTGCAGGTCGGCGGCGGCGGCTGGATCAACTTCAACAGCGAGACCCTGGATTGCAATTTCAACGTCAGCATGAAGAACGTCCCTGACTTTCCCTTGCGCCTTTACGGCGGCCTGAGCAACACAAAAACCTCCATTGGCGCGGGCACATTTATCCTGAACACTCTTGGCGACATTACCAAGGGATTTGTGGATGTGCTCGGCGGTATTGTCGAAGGCACATGGAAACTCTTTCGCTGATAAATAAGCTGGTTCGGGTACAGAGCTTCAACGCTCTGTCGACTATTCTTCCTGTCTCCCGTTGACAGGGGCGGCCTTAGGGGCTAGGCTCATTGCGTGTTCTTTTTTGCACAACCAAAATTGCGGTTCCGCCAAGGAGAGAAACGGTGAATATTCTGATTTTCGGACCCAACGGCAGCGGCAAAGGCACCCAGGGCGACCTTATCAAGCAGAAGTATAACCTCGCCCACATCGAATCCGGCGCCATATTCCGTGAACACATCGGCGGCGGTACTGAACTGGGTAAAAAAGCCAAGGCCTATATTGACCGTGGCGACCTCGTGCCTGACGACATCACCATTCCCATGGTGCTTGAAACCCTGAAGAGCAAGGGGCAGCACGGCTGGCTGCTGGACGGCTTCCCGCGCAACATGGTGCAGGCCGAAAAACTGTGGGACGCCCTCAAGAAAGAAGGTATCCTTCTGGATTACGTGGTGGAAATCCTGCTGCCGCGCGAAGTTGCCAAAAACCGCATCATGGGCCGCCGTCTGTGCAAAAACAACAACAACCACCCCAACAACATCTTCATTGAGGCCATCAAGCCCAATGGCGACGTGTGCCGCGTCTGTGGCGGCGCTCTCTCCAGCCGTTCCGACGACCAGGACGAGACTGCCATCAACAAGCGCCACGACATTTACTACAATACCACTGACGGCACCCTGGCCGCCGCGTATTTCTTCAAGGATCTTGCCGCTCAGGGCAAGACCAAATACATTGAACTAAACGGCGAAGGCAGCATCGACTCCATCAAGGAAACCCTGTTGTCCAAACTGGCCTAGACCAGCGGAGGTCTTTTATCGCAGTCCGGGAGCCACAACGGATGCGTTTCGGCAGTGCGGATGAGTTTCGGGCAGCGCGGTTGCCGCAGCCACCCAAACCCTGACCGCCCTTATGGATAAAAGACCATATTCCCGTTGACGCCCTACCCGTTCCCACAGGAAACACCGGCCGCAACACCGGGAAAGGGGCTCCAGCCGCAAGGCAGGAGCCCCTTTTTGCGTGGCCCGCATAAAAGTTCACGCTGAGAGTACTCTGACGCCTGCGGGAACCGTCGCTTGCCGTGAAGGCCCAAATGCAGCGTATCTGTGCCGTCGCGAGGCAAAATGGCGGGTCGGTTTCAGAGTCATTTGCCTGAAAAAGCGCTTTCAGCCGAATCCACGCACATTGTGGCGCGCTGCACTCACAGAATGCGGCAGCTCTGTTGACCATGTTCAAAGATAAAATGTTCTGACATGCAATAAAGGTTTTGACAGCGTCGTCACGAGATGAATTTCCTGTTATATCAAGGAGAACGAGCCTTTTATGCAGGGAGTATACTCTGATGGTACTCGACCGGAATAAAAGGCGAAGTTCGACGCAGAAATACCAGGAAAGGCACTCGTGACGACGCTGTCCGTCCAAGACGAAGGCTCACGGGCATACTTGCCCCCAAGCCCAAGCTGCGCTACTACTCGGCCATGAGCAATTCACAAAACACCAATGGCTTTGCCAAAAGCGCGTCCATGCTGCTGGACGACGTGCTCGGTCTGCCCGATGCGGCGCAGGCCGACAGCACTGTGGATGTGGCCTTTGTCCGCCCTGAGGCCCGTCAGCTTTACGCCCAGGACGGCGACGATTTTTTTGCCCCTGCCACCAGCAGTTCCGCAGGCTTTGACCTGCGCGCCTGCCTCACTGGCGACAAAGGGGCGGAAGCGGTTATTGCCCCCGGCCAGCGCCTCAAGATCGGCACGGGCATTGCCGTGCAGCCCCGCGCAGCGGGCATTGCGGGCTTTGTTTACTCCCGCAGCGGCCTTGGCGCGCGCGACGGTCTGACCGTGGCTCAGGGCGTGGGCGTCATCGACCCCGACTATACGGGGGAAATTCTGGTGGTTCTTCTGAACACCTCCGGGCAGGAACGCCGCATCGCCAATGGCGAACGCATTGCCCAGCTCATCTTTCAGCCCTTTATGCGACCACGCTGGCACGAAGTGCAGGAACTGGCTCCCACCGAGCGCGGTTCCGGCGGCTTCGGCCACACAGGGCGCTGAACACGCAGTACCGAAACACCGGTACATCACCTCAACACCATAGGTTCATCGAGAAAAGGAGTCCGTCCATGTCACAAGCCTTTGCTGCCGTCAAAGCCGGGGAAGAAAGCCTGCTCTGCCGTTCTTACAGCCGTTATCCCGTGGCTGTGGTCCGAGGCAAAGGCGCGCGATTGTGGGATGTTGACGGCAAGGAATATGTGGACCTGCTGGCGGGCATCGCCGTTACCGCGCTTGGTCATTGCAACGACGAGGTCAACGCGGCCCTGACCGCCCAGGCTGAAAAACTCTGGCACGTGAGCAATCTTTTTTACCAGAACGAACAGCTTGAACTGGCCCGCGTGCTGCTGTCCACAAGCCACCACAACAAGGCTTTTTTCTGCAACTCCGGCGCGGAGGCCAACGAAGCGTGCATCAAGCTGGCCCGTCGCTACATGCGCAAGATCAAGCAGCGCGACGCCTATGAAATCATCACGCTTGACGGCTGCTTTCACGGGCGTACCCTCGGCGCTCTGGCCGCCACTGGGCGCGAAAACCTCAGCGACGGCTTCACGCCGTTGCCCGAAGGATTCAAACAGGTTCCGGCCTGTGACCTTGAGGCCATGAAGGCAGCCATCACTCCCGCCACTGCCGCCGTGCTGGTGGAAGTGGTGCAGGGCGAGGGCGGCGTGGTGCCGCTGTGCGGCGACTATCTGCGCCAGCTTGAAGCATTGTGCCGCGAGCGGGACGTTCTCTTCATGTGTGACGAAGTGCAGGCAGGGCTGTGCCGCACGGGCAAATTCTGGGCTTTCCAGAATTACGGGCTGACGCCCGACGCCATCTGCATCGCCAAATCCCTGGCCAACGGCCTGCCCATGGGGGCCCTACTGGCAACCGATGCTGTGGCCTGCGGCTTTGAAGCTGGCAGTCATGCCACCACCTTTGGCGGCGGCGCGCTGGTTTCTGGCGTGGCAACCAAGGTTGTGGAAATACTGCTGCGCGACAATCTGGCTGACAATGCCGCCAATCTGGGCGCGCATGTAAAGCGTGAGATGGCCGCCATGCAGGATCGCCTGCCCGGCAAAATCAAGGAAGTACGCGGCATGGGCCTCATGATCGGCATTGAGCTTGCCGTGGACGGCAAAGCGGTGTGGGAAGAACTGCTGCGCCGGGGCTACATCTGCAATCTGAGCCACGGCGTGACCCTGCGCCTTCTGCCTGCCCTGAATATCGACAAGGCTGATCTTGATTCCTTCATGCAGACCCTTGAAGACATCCTGAGCGGTCTTACCGCCTGAAAAAGCGCTTTCAGGGGCTTTACAGAAAAATAATTGTGGACTAAATAGTCTGCGTAGAAAATCGATGATGATTAGTACGGCAACCCCGCTCCGGCGGGGTTGCCGCTTACTTTGACAAGGAGACGCCATGGACGTTTTTGATCAAGCTACAGAACTGGAGCGCCTGGATCGGGAATCCGCTCTCATGCGTGCCCGTGCCGCCATTGACCGCGGTGGCCCGGAAATGATTGACGGAGTAGCCTGTTGCCGTGATTGCGGCGAACCCATCCCCCTGAAACGCCTTGAGGCCCTTCCCGGCGTCGGCCTGTGCCGCGCCTGCCAGGAAGAACGCGAAAACGGCGACTAGCCGCCCCTCCCCGACATTTGCCACAGGGCCTGCCCGGCCCCGTTGCCCTTTTTTCGGCTACCGCCTGGTCTTGATGCTCGCCCTTTTTCCGGCGGCCATGGGGCCGGACATCTGGCCGCACCCTATTGCTGCGTCTGGCATATGAAATGCTTTGTGGGGGAGGGACCCTTTTGCAAAAGGGTCCCCTCCCCCACACCCCCTCCCCCTAAAACTTTTATTAGGGGCTAGGATGATTACAGGAATGGCCTGTGTTTTGGCGGGCGTTCCACTACACGAGTTGGGCTTCCCCATTTTGACGCCCACACCTTTGCAATTCTACCCCTTACGGCACGCGCCATTGGCCCCCAGGGGCCGCCCCGACGCAAAAATGCAAGAGCCCCGGCCAACTGGCCGGGGCTCTTGCATAACTTTTGGCAACAGGCTGCCTAGTTCCAGATAAAGTGCAGCAGCCAGTAAGACACAAAGCCAACGACGCCCGCCGCTGGCAGGGTCAACACCCAGGCCGTGAGCAGGCTTCCGGCCACGTTCCAGCGTACGGCCGAAAGCCGCTTGGTGGAGCCCACGCCAAAGATGCAGGCCGTGATGGTATGTGTGGTGCTCACAGGCGCGCCCATCATCGAGGCTCCGGTAATGACCAGAGATGCCGACGTTTCAGCGGCAAAACCGTGTACCGGCTCCAGCTTGAAAATACGGTGCCCCATGGTCTTCACGATTTTCCAGCCGCCCACAGCCGTGCCCATGGCCATGGCTCCGGCGCAGGACAGCTTGACCCACAAAGGCACTTCAACCGCGTCGATCTTGCCGAAAATGAGCAGCGCCAGGGTAATGATGCCCATGGTTTTCTGCGCGTCGTTCAAGCCGTGACTGGTGGCCATAAAGGCCGCAGATACCAGCTGCAAGCGCCTGAAAGCCCCGTTGACCTTTCGCCTGGGCATGCGTGAGCACAGCCAGTAAATGATCCACATGATCAGATAGCCCATAAAAAAACCCGCCAATGGCGAAGCCACCAGCGGGATAAGCACCTTGTCGATAATCCCCTTGCCGTTGAGCGCGTCAAACCCGGCGTCAGCCACAGCCGCGCCGATAAGCCCGCCGATGAGCGCGTGTGACGAGGACGAAGGAATGCCAAAATACCACGTTATGCAGTTCCAGACTATGGCCCCGACCAGGGCCGCCAGAACAAGCACATGGCTGCCCTCGACAACCTGAGGCAGGACTATGCCGCTGCCCAGGGTCTTGGCCACTTCCGTGCCCAGCAGCGCACCGGCCAGATTGAGCAAAGCGGCCGCTCCCACGGCAAAACGCGGCGTGACCACCTTGGTTGACACGACCGTTGCAATGGCGTTGGCGCAGTCATGCGCGCCATTGGTAAAGTCAAAGATAAGCGCCACCAGCACGATGAGCGCCAGCAGCACAGGAATATCAAACATTTTTCAGCACCGCTTCTTCAATGGTTTCCGCCAGGGCATTGACCTGCTCAAGCAAGATGCTCATGCGTTCGTAGGCCTGGCTCCATTTGAGCGTCTGCATAATCTGGGGCACGGTGATTTCCTGCTGCTCGTCCAGCAGTTCCGCCAGGCCCACGGCCAGCAACATGTCGCACTCGCCCCGCAGATTGCGGAAGGCGCGTGTTTTATGGCAGTCGCGTCTGTGGGTCAGCCCCTCAAGCATAAGACGGCTCATATCCAGCATGGCGCTTATGGTACGGGCCATCTGAAGCGCGGGAAAACGTATGCGCGTGAATTCAAAAATGTGCAGGCGGGTGCTCAGGCTGTGGAGACAGTCCATGCACTCTTCCTGCTCCTGATTGATGCGCAGGATGTCTTCACGGTCGATGGGCGTAATGAAGGTCTGCGTCAGGTCGCGGATGATCTGGCTGTGCAGCACATCCGCCTCTTCTTCCAGAAAGGCGATTTCCTTATGGATATGATCCATATTGGCCACATCGTCCAGCATTTCAACCAGCAGGCCCGCCATACGCCGCAGAAGACTGTTCTGCTCTGCCAGCATGGCGAAAAACGGTGCGGATTTAGGCAACAGCGCTGGAAACATCCTTTCTCCTTGGGATCGGTACACGCACGCATGACCTCAATGCCACGCACCATACCGGTTGACGTTCCGGCGGTTGTCCGCTTCTGGGGGACCGCCGTCTTTTGATTTGATATATGTATACTCACAGCGGGCACGTGCCAAGAGGCCACACCCGAAACAAATAAAAGTTTTAGCCAGATCCGCCTGATTTACATTCTTTTAAGCATGTTACAGACTCATTTTTTGGGAACTAAAAACTGTTTGAACACTCAACATTTTTTAACCGCCCAGAGCTCTTATATTAGCGACGCTGTCGCCAGCCGTAAGGCTTCTTCGTCTAACGGCTGCCGCTTGAAATTGTTCTGGCGGATGCGAAAGCAGACGCCGCCACAGAGGCGCAAGCGCAGCTTCAGGCAAACCCTGCGGGCAACGGCTGCCGCAAAGACAGCAATTGGTTAATAGAACGTGCAGCCTGCTGACGGCTGTCGCAAATCGCATTTTTCGGCTGAATGAAAGCCGTGAAATGCTTTTCATTTCAAAGTTGATCTGCTCTGGTGTCCCGCCTACGGCAGAACACCCTCAAACCACGCCCGCACAAGACGATTGAGCGCTTCGGGCAGAGGCCAGGGGGGATAGTCAACACAGGCGGCTCCAGGCAGCCGCAGGCCGCCGTGGTGCAAAAAAAATCCGTGCAGTTCCGTGGATGGCGCAACGCCGCCGGAATCCTGCGGCAACGCGCCCTCCCCATCCGCATACAGGGCATCGCCCCACAGCGCGTGTCCCAGCCCTGCGGCGTGCACCCGTATCTGATGGCGCGCGCCACGGCGGATGCGGCAGGCAGCCAGGGTCAGCCCCTGCGGCGGAAAAGAGATCGGGACTGCCGAATCGGGAGAAACGCCGAAAAGCAGCCGCAATTCCTCGGCATCCATTGCATCGGGATGCCAGACATGTAAAGGCCAAAAATCCGTCCAGCGGGTCTTGTCAGCCTGTGCGTCGCGCAAACGGCTTTTGCGGCGTCCGCTTACGCCCAGGGACTGCCGCGCCGTGATCGGCCCTGTAAGAACGCCCGTCAGCAAAGCCACATAGCGCTTTTCACAGTGCCCTTTAGCCTCTGCGGCCCGAAAGGCGGCAGCGGCGGCAGGCGTCAGGGCGGCGCAAAGCAGTCCTGACGTGCCGAAGTCCAGTCGTTGCAGCAGCATGAGTTCCTGGCCCTGTGGCGCCCCGTGTACGGGCTGGCCCTGTGGCGCGCTGTGTGGCGTCTGACCCTGATCCTGGCCCTGATCTTGGCCCTGATTCTGGCCCTGTGCCTGGCCCTGTAGGGGCTGGCCGCAGCCATGCCGGACGCCGTACATGACCGGCGGATACGCCTGGCCTGAAGTCCGGCCCGAAGCCCGGCCCGAAGTCTGGCCCGAAGTCTGGCCCGAAGTCCGGCAGGAGGAGGAAGGCCCGCCCCAGGCTGCCGTCAGTGCGGGGGCCAGAGCCTCCACGCTTGCCTGTGTGCTGCCCGCCAGAGCGGCGCTGTGCATGTTGGCCGGTTTGCTGAAAAAACAATATTCCCCTTGCCTGTCGAGCAGGCGAAGGCCAAGGGCGGCGGCCTGTGCGCAGGGGTCGCTGTACGGAGTGGCCGCAAGAAGTGCTGGCGTAGATTCCGGCGAGGGCGCTGTGGCGGCCTGCAGTGCCGACGACGCTGTGGCGGCCCCCGCTGTGGGCGCTGTGGCGGCCCCCGGCGCAGACGTCAGGTCGCCCTCAGGAGCAGACGTTGGCGCAGACGTTGGGGCGGACATGGGGGTGCCCTCCGGCGCGGCCTGTGCCAACGACGCTGTGGCGGTCCCCGCTGTGGACGCTGTGGCAGCCCCCGGCGTAGCTTGTGTTGGCGGCGCGGTGGCGGTCTGTGTTGTCGCCGCGTCAAGCAGACAAATCACGTCTCCCTGGCGCATACGCCGTGACGCGGCGGCGGGACGTCCATTGACCAGCACAAGGCCGCTCTCGATGCAGCGCTTGCGCCCCCGCACGCCCAGGTGGGGCAAAAGGGCCTCAAGCGCGTGGTCAAGCCGCTGGCCCGCCTGCTGCTCCACGCGCAATTCCCGCATGCGTCCATCCGTATCGGGGCTGGCGCAGTTCCGTTCAGGGCCATTCTGACCGCAAAATTGGGGTTTCACTCAGATCTCCGCAGCCTTGCCCGGCAAAAGATCAAGAAGGGCGCGGGCCGTCAGTTCCGGCTCGTGATACTGGGGATTGTTCTCGCACACGATATGCCGATCCACAATGTTGAGGCCCATGTCACTGATGGATTTGCGCACCTCTTCGCCAAGGCCGCCTTCATAGCGCCCGTGGCGGGAATCTATGAGCACATGGTGCAGCAGGCGTTCGGTTGGCGCTTCCGGCGCGTCCTCCCGCAAATGGCGCAGGATCATGGCGGCCTGGCCCGCCACGCTCAGCCCCAGCAGTTCGGCATCACTGCCGGAATTGGGAATAAATATTTTGGGGCAGTCCGCTTCGGCCACGGTGCTTCCCACCCCCTGGGGCAGCAGGTTGGCCAGCACGCTGGTGTAAAAACTGCCCATGGGATAGCAGACGGCCCCGGCCGAACTCAGATAGACGCCTGCCGCAGGCGCGAGCGGCGGACGGCATGGCGTTGCGGGCAACTCCAGGCAATCCTGCTCATTGAGCCGTTCCGGTTCGTGCACGGTAAGAAACAGCCGCCGCACAGGCCGGGGCAGCGCGCGAAAGAGGTGCTGCCCCACAAGTACCGAGCCATCGTCCAGTTCAGCCGCCAGGTGCAGGCTTTCACGGACAATGGGGCGCACCACGCCCCGCGTTTGCAGCAGACGGCTGAAAAAGGCCAGCACAGGGTCAAAGCTGCGCTTGTGGTGCAGATAGCCCCCGGCCAGCAGCAAATTGCCGAAACAGGCGCGATAGGGATCAAAATCGCCGGGCATGCGGGAGAGAAAAAAATTCAGGTGCAGGCGCAGGGCGTCGGCAAAAACTCCGGGCATGCTTTTCCAGACCCGGTGCCCTGCCCTGCCCATGCCCGCAAGCTGCCGTCTGAGAAAATCCGCCGAGGCTTTTTTGCCCGAGCAGGAAGGCGCTGCGCCCAAAATGGACGCCACGTTTTCGGGCAGGTCATCACCTTCGGCCGGGAGGCGGCAGGCGCAGAAATCCAGCACAGCGGCAGGTACCACAGCGCTGTCGGCCAGGGCCAGCAGCCGGTTGCGGATATCGCCCACAGCGGGCATGGCGAAGGCCCGACGCAACACCGCCGAACTGCCGCCGGAATCAAAGGTGGTGATCAGATGGACGGAATTGTGCGTATGGCGGGTCAGCTCCCGGCTGAGGCCGCGCAGGGCCGTGCCGCCAGTAAAAAACGTCAGGCGCGGCCCCAGGGCCGGAAAATCTGTCAGCGTCGGAGCGCCGTTCACGCACCGCCCCCGCTGGCCCCCACAGGCCAGGTTACGGGCCGCGTGGTGGGGATGAGCCCCAACTCGCACATGCGCATGAAAATGAGCCTGCCGATCCAGGCATCGGTGGCGGCATAGGCGATTTGCTTGGCGCTGAGTTCAGGCAGGCTCCAGTTGGAGCACTGGGACCCCTTGGAAATCCGCCAGCCAAAAAAATTGGCCGTCAGGCTGCGCAGCCCCTGGCTGGGCAGTTTGTGCGCCCTGGCCACGCCGCCCAGATCAACCAGCCCTGCCGGTTCAAAATCGTGCAGCTTGGCCAGATCACGCATGTCATCCCTGATGCCCACACCGGCTTTGACCTGCGCCGGGTTTGCCAGCAAGGCTGCCAGATCTGGGCCAAAGGGCATCCAGGCCAGCTGTATCAGGTACACGGCCTGCGCCGTGGCCAACTGGATCAGCGCCGGAGCGTTGCGCCGTCCCTTGCGAAAGGAAGGCCGCGTTTCCGTATCAAAGCCCAAAACGCTTTCTTCCCGCAAATGAGGCAGCGCGCATTGCCAGTCTTCTTCGCTGCGCACCACATGCACATGCCCCTCAAAATGACACAGGGGCAGAGCGTTCACTTCCTCACTGCTCAGACGGCGACGTAATACATCCATATCCATAGGTTGTTTACCAGACTACTTGCCAATGCAGAATTGAGAAAAAACCCTGTCCAGCACTTCAGCCGGGCTGCTCAGCCCGGTAACTTCCGCCAGATGGGCGGCGGCCACATCAAGGCGCACGGCGCAGCAGTCATACGACCGCCCGGCATCCACATCTTCGCGCAGGGCCGTCAGTTCGGCCAGAGCCGCCTCAAGAGCCAGTGTTTGCCGGGCATTGGGCGCAAGCCCTTCTTCTCCGGCAGCCCCATCACCTTCAGCCAGCAACAGCGCGCGCAGGTGTTCAGCCATGTCCTCCACCTGTGTATCGGAAAAAGCGCTGGTTGCGCAACAGGTTTGGTTCTGAATCCAGCTTGGGGGAAATTTTTTGGGCATACACAGGTCGCATTTGTTCCACACGACCAGCACAGGCGTTGTGCCTGCCATTTCAAGCACTTCGCGGGCTGCCGGCTCCGGGCAGACCTCGGCCGTGGCCCCGGCCTCGCCCAGAGCGCCGCCGTCCAGTACAAGAACAATGGCATCCGCCTCGGCCAGTTTTTGACGGCTGCGTTCGACGCCCAGTTCTTCAATACTTTCCGTTGCTTTGCGCAAGCCTGCAGTATCCGTCAGGCGTACAGGCAGGCCATTGAGGTCGCAGGCCTCTTCAAGAAAATCGCGCGTGGTGCCGGGAATATCAGTGACCAGCGCCCGGTTGCGCCCAAGCAATGCGTTCATGAGGCTGGACTTGCCCGCATTGACGGCGCCCGCCAGCACCACAACAGCGCCCTGCTGCATGACCCGCGCCCGGCGGCTGCCCTTGAGCAGGTGTCGCAGCGCGGCGGAAACGTTTTCCACAGCGGCGCTGAAGGTGGGGGCGTCCATACCTTCAACTTCGTCTTCGGGAAAATCCACGGCCACGCACACCTGCATGCGCAGTTCTTCAAGCTTCGTGCGCAGGGCCTCGGTGCGTCGGGCCAGCAGGCCGTCCAGCCGGTTAAGGCTGTAACGCAGGGCCTCGCGCGAGGGCGCGGCGATAAGTTCGGCCACGGCTTCGGCCTGGCTCAGATCCATACGTCCATTGACAAAGGCGCGCCGAGAAAATTCACCCTTGTCCGCCTGACGCGCGCCACGGCGCACGGCGCTCTCCAGTACGGCCTGAACAATAAACGCGCCGCCGTGGCAATGGATTTCAGCCACGTCTTCCCCCGTAAAACTGCGTGGGCCAGGCATAAATACGGCCAGCACGTCATCAAGCGCCTCGTCGTTGCAGTCCAGAACGCGCCCTCTGTGTAAAAACCAGGGGCGAAAGTTTTCAAACCTGGACGACAGGGGCAAAAACATGCGCGCGAGCACCTGCTTGGCTTCAGGCCCGGAAATGCGCACAATGCCAATCCCCCCTGATCCGGGTGGCGTGGCAATGGCCGCTATGGTGTCGCGTGTAGTGTTGCCCATGAGTGCGCTACAGTTACGGGTGCGCCGGTTTTACCCTGGCGGCATTTTTTCAGGGTTCAGGAAAATGCGGCTCCCGCCTTCCGCCAAAGGCGAAAATGCGGAAGCCGCCTTGATATGCAAGCTCTGTCCAACAGCGCTACGAGAGTATTTTACCGTTGAAAAAGTATAACCACTCTGGAGCAGATTAAGGAAGCACTGATTAAAGAGCCTCCTGGAAACGCGCTGGTATTTCGTTTGGCAAGGCGCGTTCTTTTTTTGAAGCAGGAGTGGACTCTTCCGTCCTCGACTGTTTCAAAAAAAGTGAAGCAACGCCGTCAACAACACCGCAAAACGGAATAAATCAGCGTTTCCCTAGTTCTTTTCGGCCTTTTTGCGCAAAATGACAACCCTCTTCATGGGGCCGTCGCCCGTGCTGCGCGTCTGCACATCCACAGCTTCCTGAAGGCAGACGTGCACAATACGGCGATGGTACGAAGACAGGGGCCGCGTGGAATAAGAACGACCGCTCAGGCGCACCTTTTCGGCCAGGGCCAAGGCCATTTCGCGCAGCTTTTCGTCCTGACGGCGGCGGTACTCCCCGGCGTCGAGCTGCACGCGCACAGCGGCGTTCATGCCCCGCGAAACGATACGCGAAATCATATACTGAAGCGCAGCCAGCGTTTGCCCTTCACGGCCAATGAGCAGACCCGAATCTTCTTCGCTGTCAATGCCTACCTGAACCCTGTCGCCGCCAAGCTTTACATCCAGGTGCACGTCATCGCCCACGATGGGGCGCACCAGTTGGCGGACGGTTTCGCGCACAAGGGCGTCCAGGCGTTCCTGGTCAAGCTGCTCCATGGGCATGGCGGGCAGCCCTTCGGCGGCTTCTTCAAAATCATCGTCCAGAACGTCCATACCCTTGGGCTGGCGGGCAGCCTCACGGCCACCTTCCTTGGCGGCGTTGCGGCTGTCACGGCTGTCACGGGAATCACGGGATTCGCTTCGGGAATCGCCACGGCGACCGCGCCCTTCAGCGCGTCTGCCTTCTTCACCGTTCTGGCCATTTTGGTCATTCTGACCGTTCTGACCATTTTGGACATTTTGCCCGTTCTGGCCATTTTGGCCGTTCTGGCCGTTCTGGCCGTTCTGGCCGTTCTGGCCATTCTGCGCACGGCCCGAAGCCTTGGCCCTGTCCCTTGACCTGTCGCCGCGGCTCTCGCCACGATTGTCGCCACGGCCTTCGCCGTCGGGCCGGTCGGAGGGCTTGTCGGCGCTCCTGTCACAGGTCTTGTCACTGCCTCTGTCGGGAGCCTTGGCTCCGGCGCGGGCATTGCCATTTTCAGCGGCACGTTCCGGGCTTCTCTCACCCTGCCGTTCAGGGCGCGGGCCTGCCCCTCTGGGCTGACGGGCATCACGGCCCTGAGAACCTTCGGCCTGTTCGGCTGCCGGTTCCTGTGCGGGCTTGCGGTTGCGGGAGCGGCCAGTGCGCTTGTCCTGCTGGCCGTTGGCAGCCTGATCGCCTTCCTCACGCGGGGCGCGGTTTTTTTCCGGCGCTGCAGCCGCTGGCACACTTTCAGAAGCGTCAGCCTGCGCGCCTTTGCGGCCCAGAATGCTTTCAACGGTTTCACGAAGCTGCACCCGACGCGCGCGGACCTTGGCCTTGCGCGCGCCGACTATGCCGAAGATGCCGGACTTGGAGTCCTGCACAATTTCGATTTCCAGCTTTTCACGCGCCGCATCGAAGTAGCCGCAGGCTTCTTCTATGGCGCTGTCCAGGTCCTTTCCCTGGAATTCTTTAAACCCTTCCATACTCGTCCTCGTTCCAATGGGCGGTACAGGCCGCCATTGCGGCTATTTCGCGGCGGCGTGGCCTTTGAGCTTACGGATCATCATCTGCTGCTGCGCAATGGACAACACGTTGTTGACCAGCCAGTACAACACCAGACCTGCCGGGAAGTTCAGGAAAAGCACCGTGAAGATAAGGGGTAAAAACATCATGATTTTCTGCTGCATGGGATCGGCGGCCGGGGGGTTCATCCTCTGCTGCAGGAACATGGTCACGCCCATGATGATGGGGGTGATGTACAGGGGATCCTTGGTGGAGAGGTCGGCCAGCCAGAGCATGTCCGTACCGGGCAGATACTTGATGAAGGGCGCATGCCGCAGCTCGATGGAGGTGAGCAGGGCCTGGTACAGGCCGAAGAACACGGGCAGCTGAATAAGGATGGGCACGCAACCGCTGGCGGGATTGACGCCGTAGGTCTTGTAAAGCGCCATGACCTCCTTGTTCATCTGCTCCTTGTTGTCCTTGTACTTTTCGCGCAGCTCCGTCATATGGGGCTGGAGCTTCTTCATCTTTTCCATGGACGCGTAGCTCTTGGCCGTAAGGGGCCAGAACACGGCCTTGATGAGCACGGTCAGCAGGATGATGGACAGGCCCCAGTTGTGCACATACTTCTGGAAGAATTCCAGCAGCCACAGCAAGCCTTTGGCAATGATATGGAAAAAGCCCAGGTCAATACTTTTGGCAAGCTGGGGCGAAACGCCCTCTAGCTCGGAGCGCACCTTGGGGCCGACCCAGTAGGAAACAGACAGTTCCTTTTCCTGGCCGGGGCCAAGCAGGGTTTCCTGTTCTTCGACAGCGGCGCGATACACATTCTGCTGCATGACGCCCTTGACGGTCACGTTGCTGGCTTCACCGGGCATCACGGCCGTGAGAAAATACGTGCTCATGGCGCCAGCCCAGTAAATCTTGCCAACGGCCTGAACGCCGGTGGTTTCAAGGGTGCTCGCGGAGCTTTCTTCCTTGAGGCTGCCGTCGTTGTCCCAGGCGACGCGCATGGCGTCGTAACGGTCACCGGCGGCATTGCTGGCGTCAGCGGCCGCCGTGTAGCTCACACGCACGCTGCGCGCCTGTTCGCTCAGGTTCGTCACGCGAACCTTTTCCTGGATGACATAGGAGGAGGCGTTGAAGGTCAGGTCGCGCACCACGCGCAGATTGTCCACTTCGCCCGTCAGGCGCAGGGAACCCTGCTGGCTTTCACCAAGCGTGAGGCCGTTTTCGCCGGAATCCGCAGTCCACTGGCCAGTGCTCCACGAGGGCTGGCTGTTGATGACAAGGCCCATGGGGGCCACCTGGGCCGTCTTGGCGTCAACCATGTTTACCAGGGGCGAATCCGCCGCGAGGCCAATCTGAAACTTTTTCAGCTTGAACGAACGCAGCGCGCCGCCGCCGCTGTAAACAACAGCTTCATACAGGGGAGTGTCTACCGTGATGTCGCGACCCGCCGAAGGCGTAAAAACAGGCAGACTGGGCTGAGCGGGCGCGGGCGCTGTCTGCGCCAGCTGTTGCGGCACCTGCTGGTTCTGCTGCTGTTGCGCCACGGGGGCGGGTTTTGAGGTCCAGCCCATATGCTCGGCCAGATATCCCCAGCCGACAATGACAATAAGACAAAGAACAATGGCAATGATAAGATTTTTACTGTCTTGCATGTGGGCGCTCACTCCTGGGACAATGGCGGAACGTCGCGGCGACGTCGTCCTGATGGTGGTGGAACTGGATCATAGCCCGATCCGCCCCAGGGATGACAGCGGGCCAGGCGCTTGAGCGCCAGCCAGCCGCCACGCAACACGCCGTGGGTCATTACGGCCTCTACGGCATAGGCGGAACAGGTAGGGTAATAGCGGCAGGCTGGGGGCAGCACGGGCGAGATGCAGCGCTGGTACACGCGTATGGGAAATACGCAGAGGGTGCGCAGCATGCGGCTCATGGCAGACCAGCCAATGCCGAAGAGCCCGACTGGTGTCGGGCCGCACGCCGTAGCAACGGCAAAAGTTCTGCAGCCACACAGGCATAGTCCAGTGCGGCTTCTCCGGCATGCTTTTTTGCTATGGTAACGATGTCGGCCTCCACGGGCAGTTCTTCTCTGTGCAGGCGGTAGAATTCCCGCAGGAGCCTCTTGACGCGATTGCGCACCACGGCATTGCCTACCTTACGGGAGACGGCCATGCCTGTGCGCGCGCGAAGACCGGGACAGCCTCCCGGCAACACAAAGACAAGGAAATGCTCGGTGTGGTAACGCCTGCCCCGCTCATAGCAGGCCGTAAACTCCACCCGTCGGCGGATGCGCAACTGCCTGGGCAGAAGGTACCGGCACATGGAAGCTCCCTGACGACGAACGGGGGATACCCCCCGCTCACTCAGGCGCTGAGACGCTTGCGGCCCTTGGCGCGACGACGGCGCAGGATGGCGCGACCACCGGGGGTGGCCATACGGGCGCGAAAACCGTGGGTGCGGGCTCTTCTGATCTTGCTCGGCTGATATGTTCTCTTCATGATTGACTCCTTAAAATTTCCGGTATGACCAGCGCCCTTACCGGGACTTTGCGGCACGCCGGGCTTTGGCGGTTAGGGGCCGTCCACTTGTTATAGCGGTCAGGGACGGCAAGGCCCTGGCGTTAAAATATATGGAAGAAGCTACATACACGCGCACAGCCCCCCCGTCAAGCGCAGACTGGGCCGTTCATCGGCCGAACATGGCGGCCGTCACAAAAACAGGCGGCGTTACGCCGCCTGTCAGGCATGCCCGGCATGGCAAAAAGCATCCTGCCATCACACGGGCCGTTGGTCAAACAACAAAATCTTACGGCAAGGGAGCCCGCGCGGGAGCGCCCCCCCCACCTGAACCGCCGGCAGACCCGTTGCTGGGCGGCAGCAAATCGTCCGCAGAGAGGGAAGGTATGGACGGAGGCGCCGGAACGTCCGGCGGTGTGACCCCACTGGACGAACGGGCGGAACCAACGCCGGCCCTTCCAAAAGCCCCGGCAGCCGAGCCCGATCCAGTTACCGCCATTGAAGACGATGCGGCAGACGTCGAGGCGCTCGAAGACGCGGCAGTGGGTGCAGCCGCTGACGGCACGCCCGAAGGCATGGCCGCTCCTGCGGGCATTGCGACGCCGTTGCCAACACCGATGGAAGGCGAAGGAGATGCCGCAGTATTTTGCGCCATGCTGCCATTGGCCTGCACGTTGCCGCCCGTTCCGTTTTTTTCGGGCGCAGATGGCGGTGCAACCGCCGCCGTGCCATTGCCTTGCCGCGCTGATGTCGGGGCCGTAAGCGCCGGACTGACTGAAACCGGCTTTTCCGCCGGGGCGCTGGCGGCCTGCGCCGCTTCACTTTTTTTACCGGCCTGACTGGCCGCCCCGCCCTGCTTTGCGGGCCGGGACGATGCGTGAGGCCAGGGCCGCGCAGGAGCGTTTGGATCAACAACAATGCTGTGCGGGGCTGTTTTGCCGCCACGGCTGCCCTTGCCAGCGGATTTTCCGTCAGGCTGCCCCTGGGGGCTGGACATGAGTTCCGGCACAGCGGCGGGATCGGCAAAAGCCGCGCCCACCATGCGTATCTGCCTCGGCTGCGTCAGGGTATTCCAGTAAAGACGTGCGCCGCCAGTGCGCATCCATGCCTCGGTCAGATTGGGCCCGCCATCGGGCAGGGTCTGGGGAAGCGAAGACTCGGCGACACCGGCAAACGACACGCCGGACAGGCCGGGCATGACGCCGAAACACAAAATGGCCGCGCCCAGAGCCACAGGACGCAGGGTACGGGCCAATACCGCGTTTTTGTAGTGTGTCACGAACATAATACCACCTCTTCCCTCCTTATCGGCAGATACCGCAGTAAAGTTTAGAGGGCAAGTTGCGCGATTTTGTGGGGGAGGGACCCTTTTGCAAAAGGGTCTCCTCCCCCACGCCCCCACCCCCTAAAACTCTTGCTGTAGCATTGGGGAGCACAACGATTTTTTTTGATCTGAAGGGGATGCTGTATCATTGGGGAGCACGACGAGTTTTCTGATCTGAAGGGGATGCCGAGCCAGCGCCTTTCCGGCATAGCGCCCGCGCACCGCAGGCTCGCCAGCCCCCCCCCCGTAGCTCCAGCAGGGACAATTCCCGCAGAGGCAGCCCCGGCATCGTGCCCGCGCCTTGACAGCAGCGCCCCCCTTGGGCACATTTCAGGCATCTTTTTTCAACGGCCAAGGAGCAAAAATGTCCGTGCCCTCTTCCATAGACGCCACCCCTGACCGCTCTGGCCCCTCATCCATCACGGCTCCGGCCAGTCCATCACCATGTATCATCCTTATAGGAATGGCCGGGGCTGGCAAGTCCACCATAGGCGAGGCCCTGGCCAAACGTCTGGACTGGGCCTTTATGGACAGCGACCACCTTATTGAATCCGTCTACGCCGCGCGTCTGCAAGACGTCACCGACGCCCTTGGCAAGGACGCCTTTCTTGATGTGGAAGCCACCGTCATCAGCGCCATAAAGGCCAACCGCACCGTTATCGCCACTGGCGGCAGCGTGGTCTACCGCGAAAAGGCCATGCGCCATCTCGCCTCGTTGGGGCCCATCGTGCACCTGGATGTGCCGCTTGCCATTGTCGAGGAGCGCATAGCCCGCAACCCGCAGCGGGGTCTGGCCATAGGGCCAGGGCAAACCCTGAACGACCTTTTTATGGAACGCCAGAAACTGTACACCCTCTACGCGACCCTGTGCTGTGAAGCCACCTGTAAAAATCCGCAGCAGTGCGTGGACTGGATTGTGGACAATCTACCCCCGCAGGTCATTGCCTCCGACGCCACAAGAAACTGACCTGCGGCCGTGCCCCGCTGGCCCGTGCCTCGCTGGCCCGCACCGCGCTGGCCCGCACTTCGCTGGTCCGCACTGCGCCGCAGCGCAGACTGACGGGGCACACCCGCATATCCCTGCCTGCTTTGCCTGATCGGCAGCCCAAGCTTCTGCTCTGGTTTCCGCCCTGGCTTCTGCCAAAATCATTGGCAAAGTCTTTGGCAAAGTCTTTGGCGTGGCCGCTGCAAGATCATGCCGCACGCCCTTTGCGCAGGCCCATACCGAGATCTGCCCACAAAAAAAGCGGGGCCGAAGCCCCGCTGAAAAAACCTGTGCCTGTTGCCAGTATCTGTTGCCTGTGCATGACACCTGTCATGATGCAGTGCAGTACGAAAGACACGTGCGCCAGAACAACTTTTATTGAGAATATGCATCCCCAACCAGGGCACGCCCGCTGTGGCGCGAACCTCCCGGATGGGTGCGTATTCTTGCATAGTGACGCGCCTCATGGGCTGCCGTCTTTACGGCGTGCGCCTCTGTTCCGCTGCCGCCAGGGCAGCTTCAAAGTGAAATTGCTCTAGAACTGCCAGCTTTTGCCGTCATACCTGATCAGTTCGTTGATCCTGCGGGCCTTGACCTGCTGGCAGGCCGCCGTCAGCGCAGCCTGGCGGGTAGCGCCACGGCATTCGTAAACGTTTTCTTTGTAACGCACAAAGCCAACGTACTGGCCTGACGCGCCGGGGCGCAGTTCGGTAGTGATGGTGCTTTCGTCCACTTCTACATAGCTTGCCACATAGTCCTTGCCGACCTGTTGCACGTCCTTTTTGGACTTGGAGGGAACCACAGTTCTGCCAGCCTGAGCGACCAGCTTGTGTCCCACGGAGTCCAGTTCGGCTGCTATCTGAGCTTCAGTTTTAGCGCCCTTGGCCACGGGTTGCTTCTTCTCCGCACTGGCGGCGGCTTTCTTGTCAACTTTTTTGCCAGCCTTGGCGGGAGCCGGAGCTTCAGGCGCGGGCGCGGGTTCCGCAATTTCTGCGGGCTGGGCGGGTGTTACCGCCGCTTCCGTAGAAGAAGAATCGCCGCCGAACCAGGCGCAACCGCCTGAGGTCAGACCGAAAGTCAGCAAAAGAGCCAGAAATGTTTGTTTGCGCATAGCACCTCACACATTAAAGCCGGGCGGCATAGGGCCACCCGGCTTTTTGCATATTATTCCAGTGGAAACCGCCTTCGATTATTCGAAGGAGATTTCGGTGCGCCGGTTCATGGCGCGACCTTCAGCGGTTTCGTTGTTGTACTTGAAAGACTTGCCACGGCCGATGGCGGTCATGCGGCTGGCGGGGATGCCCTGCTTCACAAGGTAGTTCTTCACGCTGTTGGCGCGTTCCTGCGAAAGCTTCATGTTGTAAGCGTCGGAACCGATCCAGTCAGTCCAGCCAGCAAGCACGACGCGCTTGTTGGGGCTGGCCTTGATGAGACCGGCGGCTTCGTTCAGGATGCCCATGGCCTTGCTGTCAAGAGCATAGGAGTTGAACGCGAAGTGCACGCCACGCAGCACGATCACGTCTTCATCCTGGCAGAACACTGACAGAACGAAGCGCTCAACGGCGGCGTCGCTGGTGGCCAGTTCTTCACCACGCACCACGATGGTGGCGGGGTTCAGGGCGGCGACCTTCTTGATGGTTTCTTCACCGTTCTTGGTGTCGGCGAAGGAGATGATGTGGACAACCAGATTGCGCTGGCTGGCATACAGCTGACGGGCAACTTCCACCACATCGGCGCCACGGTTGTTGTCGCCGTCGGTCACGAGGATAACGGCGGCGTCGCGCTTCATGCTGGACAGGAAGGGTTCGTAAGCCTGCAGGCCGGTACCCATACGGGTCATGCGGCCAAAGACGTCAAAACCAGAACGCAGTTTGTTGATGCCAGCGGCCATGGTGGCGCGGTCCCAGGGACCCTGGGCAACGATAACGCCGTTGGGCGAAATGGTGTGCAGGCCGCCATTATAGTTCAAGGCAGGAATAGCGGCGTTGATGCGCTGCAACACGCTTTTGGCCACAATGATTTTATCCTGCTTCAGCTGAGCGTTCTTCATCATCATGGAACCGGAATAGTCCACAACGAAGTCAAAGCTGTCAATTTTCTTGGTGCAGGCCGGTGCGGCCGCGGCGGCCACAGCGTAGCTCAATACCAGAGCAGCGGCCAGAACAAGAAGACGAAACGATTTCATACTGCCTCCCAAACGTTGATAAGTTCGTCGAATTACCGTCAACCAACAGTAAATCGCGGTGTGCCCGCCACGTTGCCGGCTCGCTCCAGGCTTGGCCTATGGAGACGGCAACTGGCTTAGACATAACCGCCTTTATGAAAAACCGCAAGTTTTAAATAGGAAATATTCTCTGATAACTGCCTGTTGCTTACGATTCCCCAAGGGTTTTTACGGTGCCCCGTTCCATAGGAAAAGCCATAGCAACCCCCCACGGCTGGACAGCCTGCCGAGCCTGAGGCATACTTTGAGGAAGAATAAAAGGAAAGTATCTCTATGCCTACCCTGCCTTTTTCAAAATGGAGCCCAGGCGGCAACACCACTCTCTTGTTTCCGTCAGACGGGCTCGCTCCCGCCTTGCAGTGCCGACTGGCCAGACAGGCCCTTACCGAATCCTGCCTTGGCGGCGAACAGGCCGGTTTTGTCAACATTGAAGCCCAAAGTCTGCGTATGGCCGGGGGCGAATTCTGCATCAACGCCAGCCGGGCCGTGGGCGCACTACTGGCCAGCGCCGACGACTGTCGCCAGCAGACTGACGATACGGCCCGACCACATGAAAACTGCGTGCTGTCCGTCGAATCTGCCGATAGCCCCCTGCCCGACGCTCCTGACGGCCCCGCATTACAGCGGCGCTATGAAATCAGCGTTTCTGGCTGGCAGAGCCCCGTGCAGCTCCGTGTGCGCGGGTACGCGCCCTACTGGCGCGTGGAAGCCATTTTGCAACTGCCCGACATCACCATACAGCGCGAGGCCGAGGGCATACATCTGGTACGCCTGCCCGGCATCAGCCACCTTTTGCTCGACAGGCACATACACAGCCAGCCCGAGGACTGCTTTGCCGCAGCGGCCCTGTTGCGTGAGCGCTACGACCTCAAACAGGAAGCGGCCGTGGGCGTCATATGGTGGAGGACGCTTCAGGGCCAGATGGACATGCTGCCCCTGGTGCACGTGCGCGACACGCGCAGCGATTTTCTTGAGAGCGCCTGCGGTTCCGGCGCGCTGGCCCTGGCTCTGAGCCGTGCGCAGACTGCCGGAGCCAAAAGCTTCAGCATCATGCAGCCCAGCGGTTCCCCGCTTGATGTACGTCTTTTTTCCGAGGGCGGAGTGTCCATGGCCGGTGTGGACGGGCCAGTGTCTCTGGTGGCCAAGGGGCAGGTCTGGCTGCCTGACGCGGCCGATTAATCATGACCGCCAGACTGCGCGAAGGATTTACCACCGGGTCGGCAGCAACGGGCGCGGCTCTGGCCGCCCTGCACCTCCTGCGCGCCGGGTGCGCGCCAGGTCATGTGGACGTGCCCTTGCCCCCTTTCAGTTCCGGCTCTTCCGCTTCTTCCGGGCCGCGGGATGCCGCGGCGGCCGTCGCAGCGGATGCAGCCACGGACGCGGCAATCCCGGACGCTGTCTCGGACGCTGTCTCGGACGCTGCCTCGGACGCGGCCACGGACGCGGCAATCCCGGACGCTGCCCCGGACGCTGTCTCGGGCGCGGCAAATGATGCAACACCCGAACACGCAGATATCCCCACGCCCAGGGGCTGGCTGCGGCTTGAGGTGGCTGTTTGCGGCCATGGCCCGGCCCCGGAGCTGGCCGCATGTCCGGAATTTGCGCCGCTTTTTGTTGAGGGGGGCTGCGCCCAGTCCATCGGGGCAGAGGGACGCAATGGCGGCCTTCGCGTGGCCCACGCCTCCATACGCAAGGACGGCGGTGATGACCCCGACGCCACTTCCGGCGCGCTTATCACAGTGACGGTAGTTGAAAATTTCGCCATGACCGGACAAACTGGCGTCACCGCTGCCGCCGCCACGGGGACGGACGCCGCCAACTCCCCTGCCGTCAGCATTGAGGGCGGGCCGGGCGTTGGGCGCGTCACCTTGCCGGGGCTTCCCGTTCCCGTGGGTGAAGCTGCCGTCAATCCCACGCCGCGCCAGCAGATAGCCTTTGCCATGCGCCACGGCGCGCGGGTGTTCGGCACAGGCCCGTGCCCTCCCCTGAGGGTCATTGTCAGCGTTCCTGAAGGGGAGCGTCTGGCCCGGCAAACATTTAACCCGCGCCTGGGCATTGTGGGCGGCATTTCCATCCTTGGCACGCAGGGAACGGTGCGGCCCTACAGCCATCAGGCGTGGAAGGCCACCATTGAGCAGGGTCTGGCCGTGGCTGCGGCCACAGGCTGCCGCGACATGGGCCTGACCACGGGGCGACGCTCCGAGCGCCTGCTTATGGACAAATATCCGCAGATGCCGCAAAGAAGTTTCATTCAGGTGGCGGACTTTGCGGCATTTTCCCTCAAGGCTGCCGGCGCCATGCCTTTTGACAATCTTATATGGGGATGTTTTTTCGGCAAACTGGTCAAACTTGCCCAGGGGCATGCCTACACCCATGCCCGTCACGCGGAACTGGACATGGAGGAACTCGCGCGCCTGTGCCGCCAGTGCGGCGCGTCCTGCGCGGATCAGGTGGGCCACTGCGTCACGGCGGCCCACGCTCTGGAACTGCTCCTGCAGGACAAGGCCGGAAACGATGTCATCGCCCTCACAGGCGAAAAAGCCGCCGCCGTGGCGGCAAATTTCGCAGGCCGCCATGTGCGTCTGCATCTTTTTCACACCGACGGCAGGGAATTACTGGCACTATGAAAAATCAGGTCGCACTGCCCGGCATCGCCGTGCCCGCACCGAGCGGCCCCGAAAGCGCAAGCGAGCGCAGGGGCGACTCCAAACCCGAAGCCGCGCCCGGCGCGGTCAGGGTCATCTCGCCTGACGTCCCTGTTGTCGCGCCAGAAGCCGCTCCAATGGAAGCTGCCGCGCCCGAGGCCGCCCCACTGGAAGCCGCTGCGCCAGAAGCCACCGCGCCAGAAGCCGCTGCATCAGAAGCAGTAACACCAGAGGCTGCCCTACCAGGGGCCGCTTCGCCAAAGGATGCCGCGCCATCTCTTCCCGATTCCGCCTCGGACGCGGCCCCACATTCCTTCAACGCGTCCGAGCCTGCCCCCCACCCGCAGGAGGGGCCAGCCGCATGGCCCAGCCCGGATTCGCTCGGCCCGGATTCGCCCGGCCCGGATTCGCCCTCCCCGGATTCGCCTGCCCCGGATTCACAGGATGCTTCCGCCCCTCAGGTGTCGCCCGCTGCATGGGAAATCCCCGATGCAGCCGCCCCTGCCAGAGAAACTGAAAACAGCGCCGTACATGGCGCTCCCGGCACTGCCGCCCGACCCGCAGAAACGGTTGCCGTAGCGCGTCCGGCCAAAAAACAGCGCAAGCCAGCGACATCGCCTGCGCCACTGCTCTCGCCACAGCTCTCGCCACAACTCACGGAAGACCAGCCTGCGGAATCCCAGACGGACGACTGGCCGCCCATGTCCGAAATTCTGCAATCTTTTTTCATTTTTGAGCCCACCACGGCAGAACCTTCGCCCATCACGGTTCTCGGCCTTGACTGCGCCCGCCCGCGCGGCCTGCTGGATCTCACTGCCGCGCAACGCGACCTGCTGCAAAAGGCGGACGTCATATGCGGCGGACGTCATCTTTTACGCGAACTGACCGACGCGGCTGAGGAGAAAAATCCCGCTGACCAGAGCGACGCCGCGCGCGCTTCTTCCCATGCGTCTTCCGACACTGCTTCCCCAGCCCCTGCGCCAGCTTCTGCACCAGATTCTGCGCCAGGTTCTGCGCCCGTTTCTACGCTTGCCGCCTATGAAGACAATGCAGGCCCGCACACGCTCAAGGCGCGTCTGCTGCCCCTGAGCACTCCGTTGCAGCCCGTACTCACCAGACTGAGCCAGATGCGCGCCTCTGGCGAGCGCGTTGTCATGCTGGCCGACGGCGACCCCCTGCTTTTCGGCATCGGGGCAACCCTGGTGCGCCTTCTCGGGCAGGACGCAGTGCGCCTCCTGCCTGCCGTCAGTTCCCTGCAGCAGGCCTGCGCCCGGCTGGCCCTGCCCTGGCACAGGGTTATCTGCCTTTCCCTGCACGGGCGTGACGATCTCGGCCCCCTCAATGCGGCTGTGAGCAAAAACGCGCCGCTCTGCGTGCTCACCGACGCGCGCATGACCCCGGACTTCCTCACGCGCCACCTTCTTGACCGTGGCGTCGACTGGTTCCGCGCCCACGTTTTTGAACGCATGGGCGCGCCGGATGAAATCTGCCACAATCTGGACATGGCACAAGCCGCCAGCACCTCGTTTGGCCCCGCCTGCACGCTTGTTCTTGTGCCCGCCGACACGCCGCGCCGCGCGCGCCTCGGCCTTGAGGCTCACGAACTGGCCGTGGACAGGGGGCTTATCAGCAAAAAACCCGTGCGGGCCGCCGCTCTGGCCCTGTTGCGCATCGAGCCGCACCATGTGGTCTGGGATGTGGGCGCTGGCTCCGGGGCCGTGGCCCTTGAAGCCGCCGTACTGGCCCATGAAGGGCGCGTCATCGCTGTGGAGCGCTCCGTGGGTCGGGCCATGAGCATTCAGGAAAACCGCCGCCGCTTTGGCGTGGCCATTCTGGACGTGCGCCTGGGCGAAGCGCCCGAATGTCTGACCTCCCTGCCCGATCCGCACCGGGTTTTCATTGGCGGCGGTCTTTCGGGCGAGGACGGTGAGGACATCCTTGGCCACGTCTGCCTGCGCCTGCCCGTAGGCGGGCGTGTGGTGGCAAGCTGCGTTCTGCTGGACACCCTCTGCCTCTGCCGCAACTTTTTCGAGCGCTTGGGCTGGCCTGTGGAAATCTGCCAGATTCAGGCTTCAGAAGGCAGGGAACTGGGCGGCGACGTGCACCTGGCGGCCATGAATCCCGTATTTTTGCTTACAGCCCAAAAACCCGCCCCCGACGGCGTCATGCAGAAGCGTGAACATGAATAGCGGCAGCACAAAAACACCTCCGGTCGACAACTTGAACGCCTCCACCCCATCGGGCGCGAACGGCCCCTCCCACGCCAGAGGCGCAGCCCCCGGTCTTGTCAGTTTTGTGGGGGCAGGCCCCGGCGACCCGGAACTGCTGACCCTCAAAGGCCGCAAAGCCATTGAAGAGGCCAGCCTTGTGCTCTATGCAGGGTCGCTGGTTCCGCCGGACGTGGTGGCCTGCGCGGCCCCCGGCGTCCCCGTGGTGGACTCCGCCCCCCTGACCCTTGAGCAGTGTCATGACCTTGTGCGGCGCACGGCTCTGGCGGGCGGCCCGGTGGCGCGCGTACACACTGGCGATCCCTCCCTCTACGGCGCGCTGCGTGAGCAGGCCCGCCTGCTGGATCAGGACGGCATCCCCTGGCGCGTGATACCGGGCGTTACCGCAGCCTGTGCGGCCGCCGCCGCCGCAGGCGTGACCTTTACCGTGCCGGAAGTGACCCAGAGCCTCATCATCACCCGCATGGAAGGCCGCACCCCTGTGCCGGAACGCGAGGCCCTGCACCTGCTGGCGGCCCACGGCACGTCCATGGCCATTTATCTTTCAGCCGGAGCCTGCGAAGATCTGCAGGCAGAACTGCTGGCCCACACCCCGCCAGACACGCCCGTTTTATGCGCCTACCGCGTGGGCTGGCCCGAACAGCGCCTCATATGGGCCACCGCCGGAACCCTGGCCCACTGCGTACACGAGCACGGCCTTGTGCGGCAGACCGTTTTTCTGGTGCTGCCGGGTCAAAACGCCGCTGACACGGCCTCGCTCCTGTATGCGGCCAATTTCAGCCACGGCTACAGGCAGTCCGGTCAAGACTAGGATTTCGGACTTTAAAATACTTTGTGGGGGAGGGACCCTTCTTAGGCCAGATTCACTTTGAAATGCTTCACATTTCAAAGTTGTCATCCTGCCGAAAAGTATGATTTTCGGCAGGATCCACGCCACGTTGTGGCGCGCTGCACTCTCGTGCAGCGTTAGAGCATTTAACTTTGACGAAATTAAATGCTCTAAAAAAGGGTCGCCTCCCCCACACCCCCTCCCCCTAAAACTCTCATCATATTCCAGCGTGACACGAAGTTTTTCATAATCCCAAAAGGGAGGCAGAGACAGCGTCTCCCCCAGATCTACCCACAGCGAAGCCCCGTTCACACAGCCGCCCATACAGTTGCAGATAAACCCGCCCCGTAACACCGCCGCCTCACTGCACCCCGACATATCGCTCCCCAACGCCACACGCACCTCGCGTCATACGCTGCGCTTTTCAAAAAAGTCCGCCTGGATAGGGCACATTACGGAACAGATGGCGCCGATGCCGTAGTCATACATCCATCTGACCTGAATCGCAGGCAATTTATTTATAACTTATCCTGATAATCATGCAGAGCGTGATACAGTTGCCGATTTTTCTCTTTTGGCGTTTTCTTTCATCAAACATGGTGACGTGTTTTGACTGTATCAATTCCGAACACTACACCATTGATTTGATATTTTTTTCACAATTAAAGCACATTGTATCACTCTTTCCGTTTCACAACCCTATAACATACAGAAAATGGAGTTGTTATACCAAGATAAAAGGGACTTATTATGCGGAATAACTCTCAACCAAAGGATGCGTCATGAAAAAGCCACACTTGCAGGACAAATATTCCCTCTTCATTGACGGCCAATGGAAAGACGCCTCTGACGGCGCGACCTATGACACCTTCTGCCCCGCCAATGGAGAGCGTCTTGCCACCTGCGCCGAGGCCACCAAGGAAGATGTGGACACCGCCGTCAAAGCCGCTACCCGGGCCTGGCAAAGCTGGAAAAACACCGATCCCATTGTGCGCGCCAATCTGCTTTTGAAAATTGCAGATATTATTGACGCCAACAAAGAACACCTCGCCATGGTGGAAACGCTGGACAACGGCAAGCCCATCCGCGAAACCCTGAATGTTGACATCCCCTTCGCCGCCGACCACTTCCGCTACTTTGCCAGCGTGGTGCGTACTGACGAAGGCTCCGCCACCATGCTTGACGGAAACACGCTCTCCCTGGTTCTGCGTGAGCCCATCGGCGTTGTGGGGCAGATCGTGCCCTGGAACTTCCCCTTCCTCATGGCAGCATGGAAGCTGGCTCCGGTGCTGGCCGCCGGTTGCTGCACCGTGTTCAAGCCCTCCAACCACACCTCCCTTTCCGTGCTGGAACTGGCGCGTCTCATAGCCGATGTGCTGCCCAATGGCGTCTTCAACGTCGTAACCGGGCGTGGTTCACGCTCCGGCCAATACATTCTGGAACACCCCGGTTTCAGCAAGCTGGCCTTCACCGGCTCTACTGAAGTAGGCCGCAGTGTGGGCCTGGCCGCCGCCAAGCGTCTTATCCCTTCCACCCTCGAACTGGGCGGCAAGTCGGCCAATATCTTCTTCCCCGACTGCCAGTGGGATCTGGCCATGGACGGCCTGCAACTGGGCATCCTGTTCAATCAGGGGCAGGTATGCTGCGCCGGTTCGCGCGTTTTTGTGCATGAAGACATTTACGACAAGTTCGTGGCTGAAGCTGTTGAACGCTTCAACCGCGTCAAGGTCGGCCTGCCCTGGGACGCCAAGACCCAGATGGGCGCGCAGATATATGAATCACACCTCAAGGCCATACTGCTCTGCATCGAACAGGCCAAGGGTGAAGGAGCCACAGTGCTTTGCGGCGGCGAGCGCGTCACCGAGGGCGAACTGGGCAAGGGCTGCTTTATGCGGCCTACCCTGCTCGGCAATGTCACCAACAAGATGCGTGTAGCCCAGGACGAGATCTTCGGCCCCGTGGCCGTCATCATCAAGTTCAAGACTGAAGAAGAAGTGATCAAGATGGCCAATGACAGCGTCTTTGGCCTGGGCGGCGCAGTGTGGACGCGCGACGTCAACCGCGCCATCCGCGTAAGCCGCGCCGTTGAAACGGGCCGCATGTGGGTAAACTGCTACAACAGCATCCCGGCGGGCGCTCCCTTTGGCGGATACAAAGAATCCGGCATCGGACGTGAAACCCACAAGATCATGCTTGAACACTACACACAGCAGAAGAACATCATGGTCAACCTGGGCGAAAAGCCCACCGGCTTCTACCCCTAGGGCAGATACCCTTTGAAATGTGGTGCATTTCAAAGGTGATCTTCTGCCGAAAACTATGATTTTCGGCAGAATCCACGCCACGCTGTGGCGCGCTGCACTCTAGAACAGCGTCAGGGCCTGTACCCTTTGAAAAAGGTACAGGCCCTAGACCGGATCAATAGCGAGCATGCCTGTTCTCAACAGTTGCGGCACGCCCGAACCGACATGCGACAGCACGGACAGACGGCACGGGCAGACAACCCTTGCGGCTCCATGCCGAGGGCCTGCGCCTGCAGCCACCTGGGCCTTTCAGGACCCAGACGCACCGTCGCGGCGATTCGTCGGCAAGGGCAGAGGGCGAAGCAAAAAAAAGAGGGCCGTCACGACCCTCTTTCGAAGTAATACGTATGCCGCCATATGAACAAACCAGAACAGATTGCCCTGGCATGCCGCGCGGCTCCTGGTGTTGATTCTTTTTGCGAGTATATATTCCAAAAATTCATGACACGCTGGTATTGGGTCATAACTGTGTGGATAAACTGCGCTTGCGCCTTCACAGTGGGCGTCTGCTCATACAGCCGCCAAGGCAATTTCAAGGTGAGGTTCTCGAAACCGGGCTTTTGGCCTGGCACGTTTTACGCCCAGTTCCCAGGGCGGCGGGCGGTGTTATGGGCTGCGGGGTCTGTAGCGTCGAGCCACAGTCGCATTTTATCAACAACCGTTTTTAGTTGTTTGTTAAAATTATCTTTTCTCACTATGGAACTATTGGTCCCAAAGCATCTGTGTACCTTAACAGCATCGGAAGTCGGCGGGACACTTTCAAGATAATTTGTCCAGTTGCTTACGATGCGTTCCATCTCTTTTCTTTGCTTGTTTGTAATGTCAATATTCAAATTCATCATACGACAGTTTGACACAAATAAAAAATCAGCACAAGTTAATAAAAATTTTTTTAAAGCGTTAAAAAAAGAGGAGGGCCCCCACGGCCCTCCCCTTCACATGAGTGGAGAATTATTCATGAACTGCGAACCGGCCACGCACCCAGCCATGTCACGGAAAAGTGATGCTTTTCGTTTAACGGTGGCAGTGCGGCATGAGGCCGCCTGCCGGGGTTGCGTTTTTTCAGGTTCCACGACGGCCCGCCCACAGGGGCAGACTACGCCGGTTTACTGTTGGGGCCCTTCAGGCGTCCGCTGCACCAGGGCCAAAGCCAGCAGTGCGGGTGACGCCAGGGGCCTCTGCGCGGAATTTTGCAGCGTGCGCCGCACAAATCCCGCCATGTCCATTGCCAAATCCGCATCGGTCAGTGCCGAGCAGCAGGCTTTCTTGTTTTCTTCCAGTACGGCAAGGTACCGTTGTATCAGGACAAGATCATGCTCCTCATAATAGGTCGCAGATCTGTCCTGCGGTCCGTTTTCCGACAGGAATGCGTCATTGATGCGTTGCGACATGACCATTCCTCCCTGAATGGATCACTGCTTCCCTGCGTCTGGGGGGCTGGTTCGCCATGTTGTCTCAACATGCGGTCTCCCCTTCCCCACTCATCATTAGCCTTATCGGAGTGAGGAATAAAAACCTTTAGCGGAAAGAACATATTTCTAGAAAATTTTACGCCTCTGCATAAAGACTTGCATACATAGTGAGTTATGTCCTCCTCTTGCCCGGGTTGCCCTTGCAAGGGGTCGAGTTCACATATACCATCACCACCTAAAGTCATAAGAGGAGAGTCTATGCCAACACGCATATTGCACAAGGAAAGCCTGATCCCGGGCAAAACCAGCAAACTGGTGCTTGATGCGCCGGAAATCGCCCGCAAGGGCAAACCTGGCCACTTTGTCATGCTGCGCATGACTCC
>NZ_JAVESS010000020.1 GCF_034006445.1 Desulfovibrio sp.
TCAAGTACGGCCCAGTTGGTAAACTCCGTGCCGAGTACAAGAGCCGGGTTTGGCCCTTCATGCACACGGGCGTGCAGAACGGAACAGGTGCACCAGAAGGTGACAATTTTTTCATCCTTGCCCATGTGGTAGATGATGAGACAAAGTAACTGTGAACCTTTGTCCAGGTCAACTGGCTTGATATCCAGATCTTCCATGGGAAAGCGCAGGGCCATGCCTGTGGCTGAAATATTTTCGACCTGAACGGGCTCTATTTCCATGCCGCGCTTGTAGTGCAGCAGGGGATTGCTGATCTCGGAGGTGTTGCGTGGTATGGGTTTGCTGGAGCTCAGCTCCCACACGCCGATGACGCGCACTTTGTCCTTGGGGGGCTTCACGCGGATAAAAACACGCTTTTGCCCCGTGGAGAGGTCTTCGGGCGAGGCCAGACGCAATATGGATTTTTTGCGTCTTGGCTCCACGCTCTCGATGACAGAGCGAAATTTGTAAAATGCGGGGCCCTCGGGCAGGCTGGCGCGAAAATACACTTCCACAGTCACGCCCGCCAGTTCCCGCGATATGTAGTTCAACACTTCCATGCCCAGTGATGTGGGGGAAATGCTTTGCAGCAGCGCGGCCAGGCCTTTATGGGAAACGGCCTTGTCCAGGATGTTGATGTCAAATATTTCGTTTTGCGCCTGGGCTGTTTCCAGCATCTGGCGGATAATGGCCTTGCGCCGTGCCACCTGCTGCTGCCGCTGTATATATGTCTGCGCGACAATGGCCGTTATGCAGAAAATTATCAGCAAGGCAATACAAACCAGAAGAAGTTGTGTACCCGTCATATGTTCACCAATATATATATATTGCTGTGCAACGAGGCAGCTGTAAGCAGCGCAGTTCAACATTGAGAGTTACGTTCTCAACAGTACCGTCATCCAGATACGGCGCAACAGCACAGATAAACCGCGCTTGGGCCTTCGCAGTAAGCGCCTGCTTTTGCAAGGGTCAGAGCACTTTCAGCGTGAAAAGGCTCAAGTGCCGCAGTTGGACGCAAGAACGTCCACCGCCGGATGCATCAGAGCAGTCCCAGCTTGTGCAGATGTATTTCCAGACAGGCCACGGCCGCTGGCGTAACCCCGGAGATGCGCCCTGCCTGGCCCAGACTGAGCGGGCGAACCCGGCCCAGTTTTTCCGTCACCTCACGGGAAAGTCCGACTACTGTGGCATAATCCATATCAGGGGGCAAGGCCGTGGATTCGAGCTTTGCCGTGCGCGCCACAAGCTCCCGCTGGCGCACCAGATAGCCCGCATATTTGATTTCCGTTTGTACGCTCTCGCAGGCCGCAGTTCCGGCCAGCAGCATCTCTTCTTCCAGAAAGGCCCCCAGTTCGGCTGCAGGCCCGTCGGGGCTGGCCCGCAACAGGGCCGCGATTTCGTGCAGGCCCATCTCCGGCCTGCGCAGCACTTCCGCCAGGGTGCGCCCGGCGGGCAGGCTTGCCGCCGCATCTCCGGCAATAACGGATGCAGCCGTGGCGTCAGGACTGCTGTAATTGCCGCCATTGCCGCCATTGCTGTAATTGCTGCCATTGCCGCCATTATACTTGTCGGCTGGAATGCGCTTTTGCTCAAGTCCGGCGCGCAATCGTGCCGCAGCATCCTGTTTGCGGCAGAACGCGTCCCACTGGGCGTCGCTCACAAGGCCCAGATTGCGGCCCAGGGGGGTCAGGCGCGTGTCCGCGTTGTCCTCGCGCAGCAGCAGGCGGTGTTCCGCCCGTGATGTGAACATGCGGTATGGCTCCTGCGTGCCGGCGGTGACAAGGTCGTCCACCAGCACGGCCATATAGGCCTCGTCACGGCCGGGCAGGAAGGGCGGCATGTCACGCAGGCGGCAGGAAATGTTCAGTGCCGCCCACAAGCCTTGCGCCGCGGCTTCTTCATACCCCGATGTGCCGTTGATCTGCCCGGCCAGCCACAGACCCGGCACGGCCTTGCTTTCAAGGGTGGGCATGAGCTGTATGGGATCGGAAAAATCGTACTCGATGGCATAGCCGGGGCGCAGCATGACGGCGTTTTCCAGGCCGCGCACCGCGTGGATCATGTCCAGCTGCACGTCCAGCGGCAGGCTGGTGGGAACGCCGTTGGCATAGACCTCGGCGCTGTGGAGCCCTTCCGGCTCAAGAAATATCTGATGGCGCTCCCTGTCGGGAAAGCGGGCCACCTTGTCCTCGATGGAAGGGCAGTAGCGCGCGCCCGTGCCCTTGATGATGCCCGTGAACATGGGCGAACGGTCAAAGCCGCTGCGGATGATCTCGTGCGCGCGTTCGTTGGTCCAGGTTATGTGGCAGGACACCTGGGGCAATACAGGGCCGGGCCCGTGAAAGCTGAACGCCGGAGGCGGATTGTCGCCCTTTTGTTCCTCCAGCACCGAATAGTCGATGGAGGAGTTGAGCAGCCGTGGCGTGGTGCCGGTTTTCAGGCGGCCCAGCGTGAAGCCAAGGGAGCGCAGGCTGTCTGAAAGGCCGATGGCCGGGGCGTCGCCCAGGCGGCCGCCGGGGATGCTGGTAAGACCCATGTGGATGCGCCCGTCCAGAAAGGTTCCCGTGGTCAGCAGCACGTGGCGGGCGGAAAAGCTGAGTCCCTGGGCCGTCTGCACGCCGGTGACGCGATCGTCGCCGGAGGATATGCCAATGACGGAATCCTGCCAGATGCGCAGTCCGGGCGTGGAGTACAGGGTTTTCTGCACAACGCGCTGGTAGGCCAGGCGATCCATCTGGGCGCGGGTGGCGCGCACCGCAGGCCCCTTGCTCATGTTGAGCACGCGAAACTGTATGCCCGCCGCGTCGGCCCACAGGCCCATCATGCCGCCCAGGGCGTCGATTTCGCGGGTCATGTGCCCTTTTGCCAGGCCGCCGATGGCGGGATTGCAGGAGAGGTAGCCCAAACGGTCAAGGTTGCCGCTCACAAGCAGCACGCTGTGGCCCATGCGGGCCAGGGCCACGGCGGCTTCGCAACCTGCGTGGCCGCCTCCGGCCACGATACAGTCAAAAATGGCGGTGTTGGTATCAGACATGTGCGGGATTCATAAGTATATGGGTGAAAACCTGGGCGTCCTTGATTGTCGCCGTAATGGAAGAACTCTCGTTGGGCTGGTGGCAGGTGCCCGCAAGGCAGCTCCATACGGCGGCGGCAAGGCCGCGCTGTCGCAACTGGGCCGCCACCGTGGCGCCGCCGATGCCGAGGGTTCTGGCCTCGACGCCGTAAATGCGGGCAACCGCAGCGCTCAGGGCCGTGACCACCGGGCTCGTTTCGGCCACGCAGGAGGCGGCCTGCCGCTGTACCACGCTGATGGCTATCTGCACGCCGTACTTTTGCTCCACTTCGGCGGCCAGAGCGCGCATCTTGTCCAGCACGGCTTCCGGGTCAACCTGGGGCAGCAGGCGGCAGTCCACATAAAAAACGTCACTGCCGGGCACGGTGTTGATATTGGGCACGTTGGCCTCGTGCTTGCCGGGCACAAAGGTGGACATGGGCGGGCTGAACAGGGTGTTGGTATCCCCAAAGGCGGAGCGCAGGCCATTGTGGCAGGCCAGGGCCATTTCCGCTCCGGCCAGAAAGGCGTTGCGGCCCTTGTGCGGGGTGGAGGCGTGGCACTGAACGCCGGTAGTGCGCACCTTGAGCCAGAGCTGGCCCTTTTCGGCCACCTCGATGACGTCGCCCCGGCGGGAACCCGCATCGGGCACGATATACAGGTCGTCAGCGCTGAAAAGTTCGGGAGCGGTCTTGAGGATATGCTCCAGGCCGTAGGCGCTGCCTGTTTCTTCGTCGGCCATAAACACGAGGCCCAGGCTCAGTTCGGGCGTGATGTTGCGCTGGCGCAGTTCTTCGGCCAGCAGCAGCATGCTTGTCACGGCCTGCTGGTTGTCTTCTACGCCGCGCCCGTAGAGCAGATCGCCTTCACGCCGAACCTGCCAGGGGTCAGAGACCCAGGCAGACAAATCGCCGGGGGGCACAACGTCCATATGGCCGAAAAGCCACAGGGTACGCTTTTTTCTGCCGGGGATGCGCACTACAAGGTTGGGGCGCAGGCCCGAAGACACGCGGGAATCCGGGGCGTCAACACGTAAAATATCTGTTATGCCGCAGGCCGTGAGCCATTGGGTGATGAGCGCGGCCTTGGCTTCTTCGCCGTCGCCGCCGTTGTCGGGCCCAAGGGCAGGGCAGGCGGTAAGGGCGCTTTGCAGGGCCACCACACGGTCTTCACGGCCCGCGAGGCCGCGTAACAGGGCGTCCATATCCTTGTGCATGTGTTCCTCCCCTTGCTTCAGAGCCTTGGTAGTAAAATCGCGCTGGCGTCTGCAGGGCGGGCGTTTGCCGCCCATAGTGCTGTTGGCGCAGGTGCGGCGTAACAGCGCTCTGCCCCGTTCACGGCTTGCCGCCATCCAGCCGGGCCTGACCGCAGACGCGCGTAACAGCAGCAGGCCACGTATCAGCAGACGCGCGTAACAGCAGCAGGCCGCGTATCAGCAGACTCGCGTACCGAGGCTGAAAACGCAAGGGGCTGCGCAAGCAGCCCCTTGGGGAAAATCTGCGGAACAACGCTGCCCGGCCTGGATCAAAGGAAGCACTGATTAAAGAGCCTCCTGGAAACGCGCAGTTATTTCGTTTGGCAAGGCGCGATCTTTTTTTGAAGCAGGAGTGGACTCTTCCGTCCTCGACTGTTTCAAAAAAAGTGAAGCAAGTCCGCCAAACGGAATAAATCAGCGTTTCCTTAAAGAAACGGAAAAACGGCTCAGCGCCGCACGGGCGAACCCGTTGACGGAACAAAAGCCGAAAATCCGATGTCTTCCATCCATGTCCGTATACGGGCAAAAACCCGTACCTGGCCACTCCGCCTGCGCGGGCATATCCGCCCTCCGGCCTGACAGGAAAAATCCCAAGGCGTTCGAAGGGGTGACGGCCTGCGGCTTAACGGCCCTTGGCGGCGCGCTTGGACGCCTTGAGGGGGTTGACCTTGGCGCCGGAGCCAGCCTGGGTCTTGATATGGGTGGCAAAATTGCAGCGACCGCCAACCCACTTTTTGGAGGGCACGGGGTAGCTTGAGCAGAACTGCTCTTCACCAAATTCGCGCACGCGGTCACAGCCAGTACACTGTTCCACCACCGGCGAAAGAACAAAACCGTTAAGCACCACACCGTCAGCGGTCTTGGTGGCGTTTTCCAGAGGGGTCATAGCAAAACCTCCATGCGCAGAAGCGCCGTATTGCAAAATAGCGGCGGCACAGGGCCGCCGATTCGGAATGGAGAAATATAGCTGAACTTGCGTCGCTGTCAAGAGGGCGAGGGGTGGGAATTTCCCGCCGGGAGCCAGGCCGTCGGGTTCTGGGCATCAGTAGGGCTTCGCGCTTCCGTCTATCCGACAGATTTTGCAGGCGATCAGCCCCGCGAGGGCTACCTTACGCCAGCCTACGCCAGCCCCGCCGCGCGGCGCACAAAATTGCGCACCTGGGTCATTTCGCGGCACAAAGCCTCATAGTCAAAGCGGGTGTATTTGCCGTCCAGATACAGAATTTCGCCGTCCACCATGGTCATGCGGGTTTCCATCCCCGTGGCGGCGTAAACGAGGTGGGAAACAACATTATAGACGGGCTGCATGTTGGGGGAGGTCAGGTCAAGTGCCACGCAGTCCGCGGCCTTGCCCACAGCAAGGCTGCCCAGGCGCTCGTCATGCATGGCGGCGGCTCCGCCCAGAGTGCCCATGTCAAGGACGGTCTGCGCGGGCAGAAGGGTGGAATCCATGCCCGTCACCTTGTGCAGCAGGGCAGCGCGCCCCATTTCTGTAAACATGTTCAGCCTGTTGTTGCTGGCGGCTCCGTCCGTGCCAAGGGCCACGGCCATGCCGCGCTCAAGCATGGCGGGCACGGGGGCCACGCCCGAAGCGAGCTTCATATTGGAGGATGGGTTATGGGCCACCACTGCCTTGCTGGCGGCCAGGCAATCAAGCTCGTCAGGGGTGACGTCAACCACGTGGGCAAGAATGCACGGGGCGTCCAGCAGGCCCATGCGGCGGCAGTAGGCCACGGGTCGGCTGCCGTGCGTGTGCAGGCATATCTGCGTTTCTTCTGTGGTTTCGGCAAGATGAACGTGGAGCGGCAGGGCCAGTTCGTAGGCGAGGTCGCGGCAGGCCGACAGTATTTCCGGGGTGGTGGTGTAGACGCTGTGGGGATTGACGGCCACGCGCACCCGTGGGTGGCCGGCATATTTTTCAGCCAGGGCGCGGGTATTTTCCAGCGCGGCATCGGGGCCGGGGACGGCCGCCGAGGGAAAGGCGAACACCACTTCGCCTCCCAGGCAGCGCAGCCCGGATTCTTCGGCGGCGGCAAGGGCCGCCTCCTCAAAAATATACATGTCAATGTAGGACGTGGTGCCGGTGCGCAGCATTTCGGCATGGCCCATGAGGCTGCCCAGGCGCACGATTTCAGGGGTAAGCTTTTGTTCGACCGGGAAGATGCGGTTGTTGAGCCATTCCATCAGGGGCATGTCGTCGGCGAGGCCGCGCAGAAAGGTCATGGCGGCGTGGGTGTGGGCGTTGACAAGGCCCGGCAGCAGCACGCACTGGCCAAGGTCAACCTCCTGCTGCGGCTGCCAGCGGGAGGCCAGTTCGTGACGCGGGCCAATATCCGCCACAAGGCCGTCCAGCACCGCCATGCTGGCGTTTTCAAGAACCGTACGCTCTCCGTCCTGGGTGGCGATGAGGGCGGCGTGTACAAGTGTATGGCAAGGACGCATGGCAACTCCCGCGACGATGTTTGCAAAAAGATTCTGTATCCCTGTCGGGCTGGTAATGGCAAGGCCGGGCAGGCGGAGGATCATGGCTGTAAAAACAGGTAGGTTGCATTATTTATTCAATAATTTTTTTTGTTGCGATGTCGGTATCAGGCGGTTGCGCTTTGCTCGAGAACCATACCATCTTGTGCAGCGCGGGAGGAGCGCCGCTTTGCCGCGCGGGGTGCGGCGGAAAGGCTTGCAAGATTGAGCGCCAACGTATATAGAAATTCGCTGGTATTGTGCGCAAATCGGCTTTGAGGCGGCCTTGGGGCTGCCTGGCTGTGTGCGTGACGTTCAGGACAATGACTTTGCTACACCTTTGGAGGTGCGTTTTGTTTGAATCAGTAGCCTACGCCATGGGCACCCCCCAGGCCGGTGCCGGCCCCGCCAGCGGAACCGACATGCTTATGCAGTTCCTTCCCCTCATCGTGATGTTCGTCATTTTCTGGTTTCTGCTCATCCGTCCCCAGCAGAAGCGGGCCAAGGCCCACAAGGCCATGCTTGCCGAACTCAAGCGTGGCGACCATGTGGTCACGTCCGCCGGACTGATTGGCCGCATCCTTGAAATCGACGATGAGCAGGTGCTGCTTGAAAGTGGTGAGTCCAAGCTGCGCGTTACGCGCGGCGCCATTGGCGGCCTTGTGCCCGGTAAGGGCGGCAAGGACGACAGCAAGTAGCATCTCTGGTTTTTTGTCATGTCCGGCCCGTGGGCTGGCCTTTGCCAAGGCCGGCTCAGGGGCTTTTGACCCTTGGAACGGGCGGCATGACCTTGGTGCGCGCCGTGTTTGCGCGCCGTTCAGCCGCTGTGTGCCTCGCCCGGCTCGCAGTTGCAAGGCTTTGGGCGAGCCGTGCCCTTCAGGGCATGCTGTGCTTTAAATCTGTTGTTTGGAAGGTGAACGATGGGTCTGCGCTGGCGCTTGATCTTGGCTTCGTTGGTATTTTTGATTTCTCTTGTGTACGCGCTGCCCAGCGTGCCCGTTATCGGGCCCGCCCTGGAGCGCGTTTTGCCGTCCAGCAGGATCAATCTCGGTCTTGACCTCAAGGGCGGCATACACCTGACGCTGGGCGTGGACGTGGCCAAGGCTGTGAGCAACTCCCTGGCCATTGCCGGGCAGGACCTGCGCCGCATGGCCCAGGACGAAAAAATAGTGGTGCTGCGCCCCCGCGTCCTGAACGGCACGGCCCTGGAATTTCTTTTGCCCCGCGCCGATAATGAAGCCAAGCTGCGCGAAATCCTGGCCCGCCATTTTCCCCAGCTGACCGTGGGTCAGCCCCAGGTGGGCGAAGGTGGACAGTTGCGCTATGTGGCCCGTTTCACGCCAGCCGAAGTCAAGAGGATTGAAGAACTGTCCCTTGACCAGGCTCTGCGCACCATCCGCAACCGTATCGACCAGTTCGGCGTGGCGGAACCCGATATCCGCAAGCAGGCCGGCAACCGCATCCAGGTGCAGTTGCCCGGCATTTCCGACCCGCGCCGCGCCGTGCAGATCATCGGCCAGACCGCGCACCTTGAATTTCATCTGGTTCGTGAAGATGTGGACCCCAACAAGGCCGTACTGCCCGCCGGGGTAGTGGTTCTGCCCATGCTGGAAAAGACCGCCGGGCAGTCCGAGGGACGCATCGCTGTTGAAAAGGACTCGATGCTCACCGGCGAAGACGTTGCCGATGCCCGTCCTGCTTTCGACAACATGAACAAGTCCTATGTGACCATGAGCTTCAACACCCGTGGCGCGCGTATTTTTGAACGCGTGACCGGCGAGAGCGTGGGACGCCGCATGGCCATCGTACTTGACGGCAAGGTCTACTCCGCGCCTGTCATCCGCGAGCGCATCGGCGGCGGCAAGGCAAGCATTTCCGGCAGCTTCACCACTGCCGAGGCGCAGGACCTGGCCATCGTGCTGCGCGCGGGCTCGCTGCCCGCCCCTGTTTCCGTGCTGGAAGAACGCAGCGTCGGCCCCTCCCTGGGGCAGGAAGCCATTGACAGCGGCGTGCGCGCCGCCGTTGTGGGCGCGGCGGCCGTAGTGGTTTTCATCGGATTTTATTACGGACTCAGCGGCCTTATCGCCAACCTCATGCTCTGTTTCACCATGCTCATCGTCATGGCGGGCATGGGCGCTTTTGGCGCTACCCTGACCCTGCCTGGCATCGCGGGCATCGTGCTGACCATCGGCATGGCGGTGGACGCCAACGTGCTGATCTACGAACGAATACGTGAAGAACTGCGCCTGGGGCTCACGCCGCTGGCATCGGTGCGGGCTGGCTTTGACAGAGCCATGGTATCCATTACGGACGCCAACCTCACGTCCATCATCGTTACAGTCATTCTGTACCAGTTCGGCACAGGGCCCATCAGAGGCTTCGCGGTAACCCTGGGGCTGGGCATTGTTGCCTCCATGTTTACGGCCATCTTTGTTTCGCGGGCCATTTTTGAAGAATGGGCGCGCCATTGCGGTCCCAAGGGTCTGAGCATCTAGCGCGCCGGGAGGCTGTCATGAGTTTTACCTTTATCAAACACGACACCAATATTGACTTCATTGGCAAGCGCTTCTGGGTTTACGGCGCCTCTGCCGTGCTTATCCTCATCGGCATTATTTCCGCCGTATGGGGCAACGGCCTCAAGATGGGCATCGACTTCGCGGGCGGCGTCATCGTGCAGGTGCAGTTTCAGGAGCCAGTGGCCGACGAAGCCCTGAAAAAAGGTCTGGATACTCCGGCCCTGCCCGGCATCACCACCCAGCGCTTCGGCGAGGGCGGACGTGACTATCTGCTGCGCTTCAGCAGCGCTGAAAACGCCGATGCCACGCATTTGCGCACCACGGTGATGGACTCGCTGGCGGCTACCTTTCCCGGCAATACCGCTGAAATCGTACGCCTTGAAATCGTCGGCCCCAAGGTGGGCGCAGACCTGACCAACAAGGCCCTCAGTGCGCTGTACTACGCCATTCTGCTCATCGCGGTGTATATCTCCGGCCGTTTTGAACAGCGCTGGATGGCTGGCGCCATCATGGCGGCTGCCCTTTGGGGCGGTATTTACGTGGCCGGGCTTACGGGCCTTGGCATGGGCTGGCTTGTGATGCTGGCTCTGGGCATAACCATGGTCGTATGCTTTGTGCTGCGGCTCAACTTCGCACTAGGAGCCGTGGTAGGGCTCCTGCACGACGTTGCCATAACCGTGGGCCTGCTCTCGTTGATGAATGTCGAAATCGACCTCAACGTCATGGCGGCCCTGATGACCTTGGTGGGCTTTTCGCTCAATGACACCATCATCATCTATGACCGCCTGCGCGAAAATCTGCGGGCAACGCCTAACCTCGACATGGCGCACCTGATCAACAAGAGCGTCAACCAGACCCTTTCGCGCACCATCCTGACCAGCGGCACGACCCTGTTGTCGACCCTGGCCCTGTTCTTCCTCGGCGGCGGCGTCATTCACGATTTTGCCCTTACCATGCTTATGGGCGTGGTCATTGGCACGGCCTCCTCCATCTATGTTTCTTCCGCCATCCTGCTGGCCCTGGGCGATACGGACTTTTACGTCCGCCTTGTGCAGAAAAAAGACCAGTACGAAAGGCCCGGCGAACACGGCGTGGTGTAAGCCCGCATTCGCAAAAGGCTTTTGATCGACAGACAGAATCCCCGCACCATCTGGTGCGGGGATTTCGCGTTTTCTGTGGCTGCGGGGATGGCGCTGTGAAATGTTTTGTGGGGGAGGGACCCTCTTTTGACCAGATTACCTTTGAAATGTTTCACATTTCAAAGGTGTCATTCTGCCGAAAATGCGATTTGCGGCAGAATCCACGCCACGTTGTGGCGCGCTGCACGGTCGTGCAGCGTTAGTGCGTATAACTTTTGAAAAAAGTTATACGCACTACAAAAGGGTCTCCTCCCCCACGCCCCCACCCCCTAAAATTTTTATTGAGCTTGATTGCGTGAGCCAGAGGCAGCACCTTTCCACACAGATAAAGGGCGAACTTGCCCGGGATGGCAACCGAAGAGGCAGGCGGCACGCTGGCGCACCGGCAGATCAATGATTGGCCGGGCCGTCACGACAGCGCAGTTTATAGAATAATGCGACACACATCCCGCAGAGAGTGGGGAGGATTACGCAGTGCACCAGGTAGAGCGCCTACTGGCAGAGCAGTTGAGGGATTAAGCAGTACACCCGCAGAGCGCATATTGGCAGAGTGTGCAGAGGATTGGCAGTACACTCGGTAGAACGGCGTACGTCAGTGTTGTATCAGGCAACGGTGCACATGATAGAGCAGCACGCGAGAATGCGGAAGGGCGCACAAAAAAGGCGCAAAAAAAAGGCCGCAACTGCTTGCGGCCTTGAATCGTCAGCTAGCGGCTGGAACTACCAGCGGCGGGGAGCGGGACGCTTCTCTTCAGCCTGATTGACGCGCAGGGCGCGGCCTTCAAATTCCACACCGTTAAGGGCGGAAATGGCGTTACGAGCGTCGTCTTCATTCATTTCCACAAAGCCAAAGCCACGGGCGCGGCCGGTTTCGCGGTCAGAGATGAGCTTAACGGAAAGAGCTTCGCCATGAGCGGAAAAGAGATCACGGACGCTGTCTTCGGTAGCGGACCAGGGCAGGTTGCCCACGTAGATTGAGATAGCCATTTGAGACTCCATTTTTGTTGTTCTGGGTGCAGACTTTCCGCTGGAAGCCTTACCCACGTAAGTCTCTGGCAAAAAAAAATACTGGACCCAATCAGTGAAAGCACTCTACGAGGGTCGGAAAAGACTGTCAAGAGAAATGCGCGGGATGCAACTCTGAAAAAGTTGATAAAATTCGTGCCTGCCATAACGCGGGGCCGTAAAACCCGCAATTTTGTAGGGCTTACTCCTTGTATGCCTCAATAGTCAGGCTCACTACAAAATCTGCAAGTTTTTCGCCGTGGGGCAGATTTTTTGCAATTTCTGCGTACAGTGGGTCATTCCAATCCTGCATGCTTTGCACATAGCCGGGATTGGAGCGCAGTGTAAAACGGGAAAATCCGGTTTTTTCCACAATGGCTCTGGTCTGCTCGACCAGAATGGCCCCGCCCACGCACCCCACCAGGGCCTCGGCCATTTGCCGGATATTTTCCGGCAGCGGCCTGAGAAGGGCAAGGTCTGACACCGCCGCCTTGCCGCCGGGCTTCAGGACGCGAAAAATCTCACGCCACACCTGCTCCTTGTCGGGCGAGAGATTGATGACGCAGTTGGACAAAACCACATCAACGCTGCTGTCGGCCACAGGCAGGTGTTCGATTTCTCCCAGGCGGAACTCCACATTATCAAGTCCGGTGAGCTGACTGTACGACGCGATGTTTTTTCGCGCCTTGTCGAGCATTTCTGGCGTCATGTCCACGCCGATGACGTGCCCTGTTGCGGTCACCTTTTCACCAGCCTGAAACGCGTCAAATCCGCCGCCGCTGCCAAGGTCAATAACCGTTTGTCCGGGCATGAGCGCGGCCATGGCAACAGGGTTGCCACACGAAAGACCCATATTGGCGCCTTCAGGCAAACGGGCAAGGGTTGCGGCATCATAGCCCAGCGTTTGCGCCAGTCTGGCGGGGTCGGCGGCATTGCTGCGCTGGCCGCAACAGCACGAGCGCTGCTGACCCGAAGCTATGGCCGCATAGCCGGAACGGACGGTTTCCCTGACCTGCTGGCCATCTGCGGGAGTGCTTGAGATCTTCATGCTTGTGCCTTTTATTTTAATATTTCACATACTGTTGAACTGTTATGGTAAAAAATTACCTGCAGCAGCGCTCAGGCAGCACCGCAGCCGCCACCGTGCTTTGCGCCCGGAAGCGCTCGCACTGTTCCGGGTGGCCTGCACAGCACTCTTCCGTAAGATAGGCGATGGTTTCCAGCATCAGTGGGATGTTGGCCCGGTAGCGCAAAAAGCGCCCCTCTTTTTCCACCGTTATAAGGCCAGCGTGCAAAAGCCCCTTGAGGTGGAAGGAAAGATTGGTTCCGGGGAGTTGCAGATGTTTGGCAATTTCACCAGCCACAAGCCCCTCGGGAGCATAACGCACAAGCAAGCGAAAAAGTTGCAGGCGTACAGGCGAAGAAAGGGCTTCAAAAAGAGTGCTGGCGCGGGTGACTTCCATGGGGCAATATTTCAACAAGTTTTGAAGTGTGTCAAGGGGTGTGCGCCTGGGGGTATTTGCGCGGTTCCACATTTGCGCGGATCCACATGGGAGCTACTTCATGTGGGTTCGGCTTCACATGGGAGCGGCTCCACATGGGAGCTACTTCATGTGGGTTCGGCTTTACATGGGTGCTGCTTCATGTGGGAGCGGCTCCACATGGGAGCGACTTCATGTGGGTTCGGCTTCACATGGGAGCGGTTGTTTCCAACAGTTGCGTGATCTGCGCGCCACTGCAGTCTGTTTTTGTCATTGTGCCCATTGTCTGCGCAAACGAAAGCAGCAGTGAACGGCGGCCGCAGCGGCAAAGGCGGTAACAAGCGCGCCCAGCATATCCAATGGGTAATGCACGCCAAGGTATATTCGCGCCCAGGCCGTCGCAAGGCCCAGCAACAGGAGCGCTATGCCTGAAGCCCGCTCCTTGGGGCAAAAGAGCAGGGCAGCCGCCAATGAAAACATGAACGTGCCGTGAAAGCTGGGGAAGGATGCCGTGGGCGCGTGTTCGATGAAGGTGCGCCCAAGGTCAATAACAAAGGGCCGGGGGTTAAAATGCAGCGTTCTTATGGCATAGGCCGCGGCCATGGCCAGGGTCACCGTGAACACGAGACGCAGGGCGAAGGCTTTCTCGGATTTTCGCCGTACCAGTATGTAGAGCGCCATGAGCATGGCGAAAGCTATGGGCAGTTCAGCCAGAAGGCGGGCAGTGGCGAGAAGAAAGAGAGGTGAAGATTCGTCGGCGTTGAGCGCCAGAAAAATTTCGTGATTCAGAGACTGCATGACTGTTCTTTCGCTGAGGTGCTTGATGTGGAAGGCCGCCTGAGTGCGGTTTTTCCGGTTCGACCGGGACATGTTGCTGCCAATGTCAGGGCTGCAGCGGTATTTGGAGCGTGCGCCCCTTTTTAGAGCAATGTAATTTTTAAATTGCTCTGACGGCTGCGTGAACAGACGTTCGCTACGGAGGCGTAAGCGCAGTTTATCTGCGCGGTTAAACGCCGAAGTAAGCGTGCCTTAAACTTTGAGTATGTATATTCTCAAAGTTGATCTGCTCTAAAGCCAAGATGCTTCAAATGCAAAGTCCGCCAAGGCGTGTTGCGCCTCAGCGGACTCTACTGATTGTCTTGGTGGGCCCACCAGGATTCGAACCTGGGACAGGCCGGTTATGAGCCGGAGGCTCTACCAACTGAGCTATAGGCCCCAAGGAGTGGAACTATAGACGCAAGTTGTGTGACGGTCAAGTCAACAAGGCAGAACAGCCGGATTTTCATAACATTGCCGAAGAACTAGAGCATTTTAACTTTGAAAAAGTGTGAATGCTCTAACGCTGTACGAAAGTACAGCGCGCCACAACGTGGCGTGGATTCAGCCGAAAATCGCATTTTTCGGCTGAATGAAACTTTGAAATGTGAAGCATTTCAAAGTTAATCTGATCTAGAGCAGACGGACTTTGAAATGCTTCACGTTTCCAGGTCGCCACTACATGGCGTGGTTGGTTTCAAGCAGGGATATCTGCTCGTCCATGGCTTTTTTCAGCGGCAGGGGCAGGCCCATGATGTCCACATTGAGAAAGCCCCGCACGATGGTGGATGCCGCTTCATCTTCATCCAGGCCGCGTGCCATGAGATACTCAATTTCTTCCTGGGCGATCTTGCCGACGGCTGCTTCGTGGGACAGTTCCACGCCGTCCTGGTTGCTGTCGAGCTCGGGTATGGCGTGGATGCGCCCCCCGCCCAGGATGAGGCCCTTGCATTCGAGGTGGCCTCTGGCGGGCGCGGCGGAAGCGCCGATGAAGCCCCGGTTGATGATGGTGCCGCCCGTTGTGAGGGTGCGCGAGATGATCTCGCCGCGCGTGTCGGGGGCGTTGAGTTCGATGCGGTTGCCGCTGTCCACGTAGGAGCCTGTGGGAGCAACGATGACCGAGTTGAAGCGGGCCACCGCGCCCTGACCTTGCAGTTTCATGGTGGGGTACATCTGCAAATCGGCCACAGGCTTGAGCAGGATGTAATTGTTCTGAAACTCGCCCCCGGCCTCCACAATGCCCGCAGAACGGGGGCGCACCGTGGTGCTTGTGCCCCAGTTGTGGATCATAGTGAAGGTGAGCTTGCCGCCTTTTTCCACATAGTATTCGGTAATGCCGAGGTGGGCGGTGTCATTGGCGTCGTGGGCCGTGGCGCAGCCGCCAAGGATATGCAGCTCCGCGCCTTCTTCAACAATCACGATATTGTGGATGCTCTGACCCGAGCTGTGCCCCTTGATGAACATACAGGACTGCACCGGCTGGCTGATTTTGGCCCCTTTGCGGGCACGGACAAAATAGCCGCCATTGCAGTGTTCGCGCGTGAGCCGGGTGAATTCGTCCTTGTCGGGATCAAGCAGCTTCCAGAAATACTGGGGCAGCCCGTCGAATTTTTTAAGCGCTGTACGGATGTCCATAAGGTCAAGACCTTCATGATTGGTCTGGCAATGGACGCCCGCATGGTTGAGTTGCATGAACGCGCCGCTGACGGAGCGGTCGTTGACGTCAATGCCTGCCAGAACAAGGCGTTCCTTGTCTTCAGCGGGCAGGCTGGCGAGGTCTTCGATGGGGGCGGCATTTTCGTTGCCGCTGAAGCTGTATCGGGAAAGATTGACATTGCTCATTTGAGGGGAGCCTCCGCAATTTGACCAAACGTGTCGCCAGCCAGGCAGCGCAGGCACTCCTGGTAGCCGTGCTTGGCAATGTGCTCCAGAATTTCACGCGGCCCGGCTTCACAGCACAGTTTGCCATTGTACATGACCTGACCCCTGTGCGCGTTGACGTATTCCAGAATATGCCCGGTGTGGGTAATGATAAGGCCGCTTGTGCAGCGCTTTTGCTCACGCTGCCGCAGCGTGGCGCAACATCGTTCCGGCGTGCCGTCAAGCAGGCTGCGCACGGTCTGGCCCACAAGGGTCATGTTCTCAAGGTCCACGCCCGATTCCGGCTCGTCGAAAAGCAGCAGGTCGGGCTGCTGGGCCATGAGTTGCAGGAGCTCAGACCGTTTGATCTCGCCGCCTGAAAACCCCGCGTTGACGTCGCGCTCCAGAAATTTGTCAAAGTGGACTTTGCGGGCCATGGCCAAAATATCCATCTTTCGTCCGCGTCCGCACAGTTCCACCAGTTTGCCCGTGGGCAGCCCGTGGATGGTGGGCGGCCGCTGAAAGGACATGCCAAGGCCAAGGCGCGCCCGCTCGTACATGGGGGCATGGGTTATGTCCGTACCCTTGAAAATAATCTGCCCCCGGGTGACTTCATAGCCTGAAACGCCCATGAGCGTCATAAGCAGGGTTGTTTTGCCGGAACCGTTGGGGCCAAAGAGTATGAATGTTTCGCCGGGTTTTATGTGGAGGTCTATGCCCTTGAGCACGGGAGTACCCTTGACCTCCACATGCAGGTCATTGATTTCAAGCATCGCTGTCTCCAGTTTCACCAAGATATTCCATCACATCGTAATGCACATGATCCAGAATGTGGGTCAGCCTGGAGACGCATTCGTCTCCCACGGCCTTGGCCAGCAGATCCACTATAAAGGCGGCTCTTTTGGCATTGACCAGGGCATCGTAGCCCGGATCCGCACTGTAGGGTATGGCGCTCACTGCGTCGCTGAAGTTTTGAAGCATTTCACGGCTGAGATTTTTGATGGGTTCGGGCTGGTCATTGATATAGGCAATATCGTCCCGCAGCTCCAGCATCACCGGCTTGCCGTGCATATATGCGATGCACACTTTCATGGTATTCCCCTTGGTTTTGCAGATGACGCATAGTGGCAAACTTGTAAGCCTGTGTCCAGTGGGAGCGGCGGTAGAACAGGGTCGGCCCCGGAGCCGCGCTTGCGGTACTGTACGCTACTTGGTACCATAAAAGAGACCATATGGAGGTCTCCATGTATGTGATTACCGGTGGCGCGGGATTTTTGGGCAGCGCTCTTTTGTGGCAACTCAACTGCATGAATATTGAAGATATTGTGGTTGTGGACAACCTGGCCAGGAGCGACAAATGGCGCAACCTGGTCAAGCGCCGCTATGTGGACTATCTGCACAGGGATCAGTTCCTGGATCTCGTGAGGCGCGACGCCCTGCCCTGGGAGGTCAGCGCCGTGGTGCATCTTGGCGCGTGTTCCGCCACCACGGAAAAGGACGCGGACTTTCTGATGGAAAACAACTTCCACTACAGCCGCGACCTTTGCCGTTATGCCCTGGACAAGGGCGCGCGCTTCATCAACGCCAGCTCGGCGGCCACCTATGGCGACGGCTCGCTGGGGTTCAGCGACGACGAAAAACTTGTGCCGCATTTGCGGCCTTTGAATATGTATGGCTACTCCAAGCAGCTTTTCGACCTCTGGCTCCTGCGCGAGGGCTTGCAAAACGAGGTGGTCAGCCTGAAATTTTTTAATGTTTACGGCCCCAACGAGTACCACAAGGGCGATATGCAGAGCGTGGCCGCCAAGGCCCACAGGCAGATCAGAAAAGAGGGCAGCCTGAACCTGTTCAAATCAGACAGGCCGGACATGGCCGACGGCGAACAGAGCCGCGACTTTGTCTATGTCAAGGACTGCACGGCCCTCATGGCCTGGCTGCTGGAGCGCAACGACGTTTGCGGCATCCACAACGTGGGCACCGGCACGGCCCGCAGTTTCAACGAACTGGCCATGTCGGTTTTCAGCGCTCTTGAGCTGCCCTGCCGCATCAACTATGTGGACATGCCCGACACGCTGAAGGGGCGGTATCAGCATTTTACCGAAGCCGCCATGGACTGGCTTGAGCGCGTGGACTGCCCGCTTACCTTTACGTCGCTTGAAGAGGGCATTGCCGACTACGTATGCGGCTATCTTGAAATGGATGATGCGTATTTGTAGGTCTGGTAAAGGCTGAGGTCGCGCGCTCTGATCAGGGCATGAGCCAACTGCCATTGGAAAAGGTCGATCGCATTTGCGAAGCGAGAGCGGCGGGATTCCGGGCATTGCCTCGAACCCCGCCGCTTGTTTTGGAGTGTCCTGTGGACAGGATTAACGCACCAGCCCGGCCTTGACCGCAAAGGGATCCCAGGACGGATCGCGGTGCGCGTCGTACTCAGTGATCTGCTCCAGCCAGTCGCCCAAAGGCTGACCGTACAGGCGGGATATGACCGCCAGGGTCATATCCATCCCGGCAGAAACGCCGGAAGAGCTGACCACGGCGCCGTCATCTACCCAGCGCGCCTGTTTGACCCAGTTCACCCTGGGGCCGGGCGCCGTAGAATCCTTGAAGGCCATTTTGTTTGTTGTGGCAGGTCTGCCGTCCAGAATGCCCGCTGCGGCCAGAAGCGACGCGCCGTTACACACGGACATGACGATCTTCGTCCTGGTCGCCTGGTCGCGCAGCCAGTCCAGAGTCGCAGTGTCGTTAACCAGGGGCACTGCCCCGACGCCGCCGGGCACCAGCAGGTAGTCCAGTTTGGGCGAATCGGCATAGCTGTAGTCGGCTACGGTCTTCGGTCCCTGATTTGAGGGAATTTCTCCCCGTGTGGCCGCGATGGTCACCAGCTTTACACCTACGCGTTTTTCTTCGCCACCCCAGAAACGGGCCGGGGCGTGCTTGAGGCTGCCCCACATTTCCATCGGGCCGTAGGCGTCCAGCATCTCGAAGCCGGGGAAGATGAGAACCCCGACGGTTATCTGACTGGAAACCTTGCCTGGGTGAACCTCATACATGACCTGCTCCTCTGATTGGGGTGACTGCACGCGCGCCGGAACGGAAAGGGCGGATGCGAGCAACATGAACGCGAGAGCAAGACACTGCAAAGGGAGATATTTCATTTGGCTCTCCTAAGTGTTAACGCCATGCGCCGGAACGGAATCTGTTCCGGTACTGGCCGGGGGTAATGCCGAAGCGGCGCGAAAATGTCAGGCGGAAGTGTTCACCGGACTGGAAACCACACTCCCGGGCGATGGTTTCCAGTGCCTGCGCTGTTTCCTCCAGGCGTTTCACAGCTGCTTCAAGGCGAATATTTTCAATGAAATGGGCCGGAGTCTCGCCTGTTTCGCGTTTGAAGACTCTGGCGAAGTTGCGCGGGCTCATGGCCGCGTGTCTGGCTATGTCCTCGTTGCACAGCGGGTGCTGATAGTTGTCGCGCAGCCACTGGATCGTCGAGGCCAGTGTGCCGCCCTCGTGAATCTGCGCCAGAAGGGTTGTGCTGAACTGCGATTGTCCACCCGGACGCTTGAGGTAGAGCACAAGCACTCTCGCCACGTTCAGCGCCAGATCGCGCCCAAAGTCCTCCTCCAGCAGGGCCAATGCCAGATCAATGCCCGCCGTCACCCCGGCCGAGGTATAGACGGGACCGTCCTTCACATGCAGGGCGTCAGCCTGGACATCAGTATTTGGAGAAAAGGCGCGTAGTTCCTCAAGCATGAGCCAGTGGGTAGTGGCTCGGCGGCCTTCCAGCAGCCCTGCGCGCGCCAAAATGAAGGCTCCTGTGCAAATGGAGCAAACGCGCCGCGCAAGGGGCGCAGCCTCGGCCAGCCAGTCCACCAGCGCCTGCGGAGCCTGCCTGGCCACGGGGCCGCCCGCCACCAGCAAGGTGTCAATGCCGCTGCACTGGCCCAATGCGGCATCAGTCAGCAGACGGACGCCGGAGGCGGCCCGCACCACCGCGTCACTGCTCTCGCCAGCGACCTGGATGCGGTACAACGGTTCCACGCCGCCGGACTGCGCATGCAGAGCGTTGGCTGCGGAAAACACGCTCAAGGGGCCCGTGATATCGAGGACTTCCGCACCGTCATGGACAGCCATGACGACGAGGCGTGGGGCAGTTGAACAACCGTCGGTGGGGCAATGCTCGCTTTTCATGGCCGTACCCTAGGCCAGAGCATGATATGGCACAATGACATTAATAGTGATATTCCGGCCAACATGGCCTGACTGCTTATGGGCTCCAGGTGGAATCACGCTCTGGCGGGGCTGGCCTTAACGTTTTAAAAGGGATTCCCTTCCACGGGCGCATGGCGATGCAGGTAATGCCGCCCCCGTTGACGACGACAAACAAAAAAGCCCGGCGCGTTGTACACGCGCCGGGCTTTTGAGCATTTTGGGCAGGAGATGGAGTGCGGCCAGAGCAGATGCCTTTGAAATGTGGTGATGCCCGGAAGGCTCAGTGTAATGACCCCCCCGCCTGAACCAGAAAACCCTTTGTATTACACTGCAATACCATAAGAGTTTTAGGGGGTGGGGGTGTGGGGGAGGAGACCCTTTTGCAAAAGGGTCCCTCCCCCACAAAGCCTTTCACCATAACAGTGCATTACTTTATTCCTGCACATCATCCTCTGGCGTGGCGTCCTGCGGGGCTTCGCCGTCCAGGCCCAGGCGGGCCAGTCGTGCGGCCTCCTGCTTGCGTTCGCGCGTGCCCAGGGGCTTGCGTGACTCAAAGTCCTGGCTGCGTTGCTGCTGGCGGGCAAAGACCAGAAATCCCGTATGCGCATTCATGCGGTCTTCAGGCCGCAGGCGGTCAGCAATGGGCTTCCAGCGGCGGATGAGAATCTCGCAGACTTCCACATCGGCAAAGGGACCGCGTTCAAGGCCGAGCAAAAGCTTGCTGACCTGATCCACGGTGGGCAGCAGAAAGCCGAAGCTTGCGCCGGGGCGCACGGCCGCCACCGCGTGGTCGAGGTATTCCCAGGGGGTGCGTACGTCCAGAAAGAGGGCGTCCGCGCCGGTGACGGCAAAGCCATCGGCCACGTCGCGGTTGTGAAGCTCCACGTTGTCGCCCACGCCCGCCCATTCAAGGTTTTTGCGGGCCAGAGCCATGAATTCCTCGCGCGCCTCATGGCTGACAACGCGCCCGGTGGGGCCGCAGAACCATGAAAGACCGGTGGTCAGGCCGCCGGAACCACAGCCGGCCTCAATGATGGTGCGGCCGGGGCCAGCGCCAAGACGCAGGCAGATGTAAGCGATATCCTTGGGATAGATAATCTGCGTCTGGCGTTTGAGGGTCTTGAGGCGGTCATAAAGGGTGGCTTCCATTACCTGTATGGGCACCTGCTGATTGGTGTACACCACACTGCCGAAATCGCAGGTGGTCACATCAGAGGCCAACAGGGTGCCGTCGTTGCTGTGCCAGTTCTGGTCTTCGACCAGGCGTTTGGTGTAGCGGCGGCCCTTGGGCGTCACGTAAACAACAAGAGAACCATAGGGAATCATGCATTTCCTTTGTGTTGCGGCGTTGGCGCGCCGTAGCGTGAGAAGGGGCCGGTTGTCCGGCCCCTGGTGTTAAAAATCAGGCCAAAAAATCAGAACATCTGGCGCATGAGGTCTTCGCCGCCCTGCGAGGTGTCCACCACGCTGTCGTCCCCGGTGGAGGGGGCCGTGGCCGAAGCGCCCTCAATGGGCATGTCGGAGCGGAAGGCGAGACCGTCCCTCATGACAATGCCCTCCGGCATGACGAAGTCGTCGGCAGGGTAGCGGTTTTCCACTTCCACGCGATAGGTGCGGAAGATGGGTGCGGCGGTGCGCCCGCCCTGTTCAAGGCGGCCCAGGCTCTGCAACTGGTCGTAGCCCACGTAGATGCCCGTGACCAGATGGGGAGAAAAGCCCACAAACCAGGCATCGTGCTCTTCGTTGGTGGTGCCGGTTTTTCCGGCGATATTGTATCCCGGAATCTTGGCGCGGCTGCCTGTGCCCGAGTTGACCACCTGTTTGAGCAGGGTGGCCATCATGAAGGCGTTTTGCGGGCTGAGGGCCTGCCATTGCTCCACATCCTGCCGGTAGAGCACGCGGCCCTTGGGATCGGTGATGGAGGTGATGATGCGCGGGCGCACGCCCAGGCCCTTGTTGGCAAAGGCCGCGTATGCCTGGGTGAGATTGAGGGGCGAAACCGCCACAGCGCCCAGGCTGACCGAAAGTTCCTGCGGGAAGTGGGGTTCAAGCCCCAGCGCCTTGGCCCGCTGGATGACGTTGGCAATGCCCACCTGCTGGGCTATGCGCACGGTGCACGTATTGCGCGACAGCGCGAGGGCGGTATGCAGGGGCAGTTCGCCCTTGTAGTTCTTTTCGTAGTTGGAGGGCCGCCATACCTCGTTGGTATAGGGGTTCACATACACAAAGGGCGCGTCCAGCACTGTTGAGAGCGCGGTGAAGCCCATGTCCAGCGCCGTGGAATAGACCACGGGCTTGAAGCTGGAACCGGGCTGGCGGCGGGCCTGGGTTGCGCGGTTGAAGTGGCTGTCGCCGAACTGGTAGCCGCCGATGAGGGCCACCACGTCGCCGTTTTCAGCTTCCACCGAGGCAATGGCGCCCTGCACCGCTGGTTCCTGCTGCAGGAGCAGGGGAATGGGCGCGCCTTTTTTGGCAGTGCCTGGGTCAAAGGGCTGGGTTTTCTTTTCTTTGCGGCCCTTGGCCCCTGTTTCCACAATGCTGGTTTCAGCGGCGGACACCCAGATGAGGTCGCCAGGGCTGAGCACCTGCTTGGCATCCTTGACGGCAGGAGCATAGATGCCCGCCACCTTGGGATTGGGTTTACGCGCCCAGGACATGTCGGCCACGGGGATGACGCCCGTATACCCCTGCCCCAGGTTCACGCGTGCTTCCTTGGCCTCCACCTGGGTCACGACGGCCTTGACCCAGCTGTCGCCAGCGAGATCCATGGGGCTGAAGCTCTTCTGGGCAAGAAAGCTCTTCTGCTTTTCCGCATCCAGCTTTTCCAGGGGGCCACGCCAGCCCTGGCGCTTGTCCAGTTCTTCCAGACCCTGGCGCAGGGCGGCTCCGGCCGCGTACTGGTGGGCAGGCTCCATGGCGGTATGCACGGTGAGTCCGGCTTCGTACACGTAGTCCGCGCCAGCTTTGTCGGTTTCTACGCCAAGGGCCTTGAGGTTCTGTTCCGTAAAAAATTCTATGAGCAGGCGGCGGGCTTCCTCAAGGTACCACTGGGCCGCGCCGCCCATGCCTTCGGGCATGCTCCAGTAGACCAGGGGTTCGGCAACGGCTTTTTCGTATTCTTCGTTGGTGATCCATTTGAGGTCGCGCAAGCGGCCAAGCACGTACATTTGCCGGCCTTTGGCCTCTTCTGGCCTGCGGAAGGGGTTGTATGTGCTGGGAGCCTTGGGCAGTCCGGCGATAACGGCGCTCTCCGCCAGGGTGATGTCCGAGGCGTGTTTGCCAAAGTAGGTGCGCGCGGCGGCCTCCACGCCATAGGCGTGTTCGCCGAGATATATCTGGTTGAGATAGATGGTGAGGATCTGGTCCTTGGTGTAGGTTTTTTCCAGATCATAGGCCAGAATGGCCTCTTTCATCTTGCGGGTATAGCTGCGCTCGGAGGTCAGCAGGAGCTGCTTGATAAGCTGCTGGGTGATGGTGCTGCCGCCCTCGCCCTGGCGTCCCTTGCGAAAATTGTTGATGGCCGCGCGCAGAATGGCCGTGGGGTCCACGCCCATGTGTCGGTAGAAGGCATCGTCTTCTGCGGCCAGAAAGGCCATGGGCAGATACCGCGATATCTCTTTGAGGCCGATGACATAGCGTTTTTCATGAAAAAGCGTGCCCAGGGTCGAGCCGTCACGGGCCAGAACAACCGTGGCCTGAGGCTGCTTGTACTCTGCTATGCGGTTAATGTCCGGAAGGTCGCGCGAGGCCCAGTAAAAGAGCATGACCACGCCGCTTCCGCCAAGGAGGCCGCAAATAAGTATAATGCCAATCAGCCAGAGAGTGATTTTTTTCCATGACAGACGAATTTTCATGGCAGGGCGATACCGTTTTTTTGCTTCGGCGTAAAGAGTGCGTCCAAAGCCCGGGCGCTGCGGGCTGCGAAGGGTGTGGACGGGGGGTGTACGCCTGAAATGGTGGATAAGGTGGCTTTTTACAAACAAACAATTGCATGTTGCAAATATGTTGGATTGTAAAGCGTGTTTTTTTGAAGCTGCGCCGGTGGGCCATCTGGATCTCGCCGACGGGCGGGGCAGTTGCCTGCGGGCCGCGAGCGGTGTGCCCGTGCGTTTGCAGGCCGTAACGGGCAGAGGGCAGTGAGCGTGGCAAACCCTTTGGTAAAATATACTCTCAGCTATCAATTTTCAACTTTCAATTTTCAACAAAAGGGGGCCGCGCTGGAAAATAAAAAGCGGAAGGTTTCCCTTCCGCTTTTTTTCCGAAATGTAAAGGCTCGGACTACACGCAGCCGGTGGGCTTGGGCAGGCCGGCCATTTTGCATGCGCCTTTGCCGGGGCCAGAGGGGAACAGTTCGTAAACTTCCTTCAGCTTGTACCCGGTGTTCTTGGACAGAATGCGGACCATGGGGGCGATGCCGTTCTTCTTGTAGTAGTCCTGCAGGAAGTCAAGAATCTTCTGGTGGTCGGCGGTGATTTCAGAGATGCCTTCGGATTCTTTTACATAATCCATCCATTCGGGGCACCAGTCGTCAAAACGCAGAAGGAAACCGTCTTCGTCAACTTCAAAGCTTTTACCTTTATAGGTGATCTCAGCCATGCGTGTGTCCTCCTTGGACAGATAGTACTCAACCTCGCCGGAGCAAGATACTCCAGGCGCAGCCAACCGGGGTTACCCGGCCGAATTCCTCCGATGGGGCGCGAAAGCGTAATGCAATCACAACGAATGCCTTTATGCCATAAAAAAATTTTGATGGCAAGCCCTGGCTCGTTTTTTTGGCCTGCCCAACCGATCTAGTCAAATTTTTTTCTTAGTCATCTCAATGTGATAATTGAATCCCGATCTCATGACTCAACCATCTTGACGGATGCAATACAGCACTCGCCCAAGCTTTGCAACTTCTTCCATAAGGTTGTCTTCAGCGGTTTTATCGCCAAGATCACGCACTCGTATGAAAAGGTGACGATTGCCATCGTCATTGCTCACGGTAAGTACCGACAGCAGGCGCGCGTTGTGGGTGCGCAGCGCGTCAAAGACGGGGCGCGCCGTGCCCGGCTGGTCGGGCAGTTCGATGGCGAACTGAAGGCCGCCAAGGCGTGCGCCGGTGATGTCCACCAGAGCCTTGAAAACATCGTGGTCAGAAATGATGCCTACCAGCGTTCCGTTTTCTTCCACCACCGGCAGCCCGCCGACCTTGTGGTCAAGCATGAGCAGGGCGGCCTGCTCCACCGTGTCGGAAGGTTTGACGGTAAGGGGGTTAGGAGTCATAATGTTTTTGGCTTTCAGCTCGGCCAACAGGTAGTGCATTTCATACATGTCGAGCGTGGTGGCCTTGGAGGGGGAGGCGTCACGCACGTCACGGTCGGAGATAATGCCAACGACACGTCCCGCATCGTCAAGGACGGGCAAACGGCGGACGTGATGATCCTTCATAAGTTTGCCGACCTTGAGCAGGGACGTCTCCGGGGTGACGCTGACAACATCGGTGGTCATCCAGTTCTGAACAGGCATGCTACCCTCCGGCTTTTCGATGCGGTTTGATGGTTCTGCGGCCGCCGTGTACAGCGGCCTTTTTCTGTTTATACAACAACAAACGGATGCTGCACAAGTGCGCGCCAGGGTATTTCCGGCGTGCCTGGCGGCGTATATCAGGTGCGTATGGAAGTATATCTGGATTGCGGCGGCGGCATCAGCGGCGACATGACCCTGGCGGCCCTGGCCCACCTTGGCGTGGACTTTGCCCCTCTCACGGCGGCTCTGGAAAAAGCGGGCGTGGCCTGTGAGCTTGAGGTGCGCGAAGAAGTCAGGGCGGCTGGCCCCGGCCGTTGCGTTGACGTGCGTTGGCGGCATGAAGGGCAGCCCTTGCGCCACCCTGCGGACATTGCCGCCATCTTCAATGCCGTGGATCTGCCCGCCGCTGTGCGCCAGCGCGCCCTGTCCGTGCTGGATGCCCTGACCCTGGCCGAGGCTCACGCCCATCAGATAGCTCCTGAAAAGGTGCATTTTCATGAAGTGGGGGCAGTGGACACCCTGGTGGACATCCTTGGCGTGTGCTATGGCCTTGCGCAATTGGGGGCGCGCAGGATCACGGCTTCGTCCCTGCCCTGGTTTTCGGGCAGCATTGACTGCGCACACGGGCGTATTCCCCTGCCTGCGCCCGCCACGGCCTGGCTTTTGCGCGACAAGCCCGTGTACGCCACCGATGCGCGCGAAGAACTGATCACCCCCACCGGGGCGGCTTTGCTGCATGCACTCACGGACGAATTTACCGGAGCCCCCAGCGGCACCCTCAGGGCCATGGGTACGGGCTATGGCTCACGTCCGGCTGCGTCGGGCCTGCGGGTCTGGCTGCTGGATGCGGCCCCCCAGGCAGACCATAGCCTTGGCGGGCGCGAACTGGTCAGCCAGCTTGAGACTCATATCGATCACCTCACCGGTGAAGAGCTTGGTCAGGCCCTCACGGTTCTGGCCGACATGCCCGAGGTGCTGGATGTCCTGTGGTTGCCGGGAACGGGCAAGAAAAACCGTCCTTCGGGTCTGCTGCGCGTGCTGTGCCTTGTGGGAGACGAAGACGCCGCAAGCCGTGCCGTGGTGCGGCACACCCATACCCTGGGGCTGCGCTGCCAGCGTATGGAGCGTCTGGTGCTGCCGCGCAGGGCTGCAACGGCCAGAGTGGCGGGGCGGGATATGCCCGCCAAGCTGTATGAAGTAGAGGGGCGCGGGTATGTGCGTCCCGAAGCCGACGCCCTGGGGCGGGCCGCGCATGAGGATGGCCTTGGGACTCCCGCGTTGCGTCTGGCCGTTGACCCTGAAAAAAGCTCGAAATTTTAAAAATTATTAAGGAAGCGCTGATTTGTTCCGCTTGGCTGATTTGCTTCACTTTTTTTGAGGCAGTCGAGGACGGAAGAGTCCACTCCTGCTTCAAAAAAGATCGCGCCTTGCCAAAGGAAATACCAGCGCGTTTTCAGGAGGCTCTTCAATCCGTGTTTCATTAAAAAAAGTGTAATAGTTTCAATCTGAAGACGGGTAATTTGCAAAGACCTCTTGCGTCCGGGAACGCATAGGCATATGGAAACTCAGGGCTGTGTGCCCTTCAAGGAGGATACCAATATGACCATGCAAAATCTCTGGCGGCCTTTGGGGTTGTGCACCCTTGCCGCGGCTCTGTGGATCGGGGCTCCGGTTCAGGCAAACGCGGACGTTTCCGGTGCTACGCCGGGCGTCATGCTTGTGGCTCGCAATGACCAGCAGTACAACGGCGACCAGGGCATGAACGCCCCCGCCCCGCACAAAAAAGACGCCAGGGGCCTCAAGGGCGCCAAGGCTCCCAAGGGCCCCAAGGCCGGGCACAACGTCAAGCCCGCGCCCCATAAAGACCCCAAGGGCGGCGCTTATGGCCAGCATCCCGGCCCAAAGAACGGCAAAGCCCCCCAGGCAGGTCGCCCCGGCGACAACAAGGGGCCGCGCAACGACAAGATGGGTCGTCCCAACGACAGGAATCCCAACGGCGACAGGATGGCTCGTCCCAACGACAGGAATCCCAACGGCGACAGGATGGCTCGCCCCAACGACAGGAATCCCAATGGCGACAGGATGGGTCGTCCCAACGACAACCGCCCCGGCAAACGTCCTGAAGCTCCGCGCCGCGCTCCGCAGCGTGTAGAAGGCGACGTTAACAACTAGAGCGTTTCAAGTGAGATTGTTCGGCGGTTGCGTAAGCAGACGTCCACTGTCGTAGTGCAGGCGCGATTTTTTCGTGCTTGAGCAGCCAATGGGGGCGTGCCGTAAACTTTGAGAATGTATTTTCGCAAAGGTACAGGGCCCTGACGACTGACGCATTTTCCGCCAGCCGCATGCGGCTCACAGGCAATCTCTTCGCGGCTGCACACCCTGGAGACCCCCCCGTAAACGCATGGTTTGGCAGCAATAATTAAAGCCCCGCAAGCTACAAAGCCTGCGGGGCTTTTTTTGTGTGTCGCGCTGTGGTCAGCGATGCTGCCGCCAGAGCAGTTTCACTTTTAAAATTTCCTTAGATGTAATGTCCCTGCAGGTTGTTCATCCTCTCCCTCAGGAATACTGCATCTAAACCACGATAAGAGTTTTAGGGGGTGGGGGTGTGGGGGAGGAGACCCTTTTGCAAAAGGGTCCCTCCCCCACAAAGCACGCAAGTTAAGCGGCGGCAGCGGCTTTGACGTTGCTGCGGTGGAAGAAGAGGGCGATTATGGCTGCCATGATGTTGGAGCAGCACAAAAAGCCAAAGGCCACATTATAGTTCTGCACGCCGTCACTGGCGGTGGTAATGAGCAGGCCCACGACAATGGGGGCCAGAAAGCCCGCGAGCTGCCCGGCGGTATTGACGATGCCCATGGCGCGTCCCGCGATTTCCTTGGGCACTTCCATCATGGGCAGGCTGAAGACCGACGCCACGCAGCAGAAGCAGAAGTACCCGGCGATGACGTTGAAGATCATCAGGCTGGTCACGCTTTCAGCCGTGAACATGAGATAGAGGAAAAGCGCCATGCACAGCTGGGTGACAATGACATAATGGAAGCGGTATTTTTTCAGTGCGCCGTCCATGAGGTAGCCGGAAACAATGGCGCCGATGAAGCCCGCAAAAAAGGGCAGCGACGCGGCAATGCCCATCTGCCCCATGGCCAGGCCACGGCTTTTGACAAGATAGGTCGGCAGCCAGGACATGTAGCCCCAGGCCACGGTATTGCTGAAGAAAAGCAGAAGAAACGACTTCCAGACCACGGGCGTGCTCAGTACCTGCATAAAGGTCAGGCGTTTTTGCTCCACGCCCTGCGCGGAGGAATCTTCTTCCAGTTCCCGGAGTTCCTCCTCGCTGACGCCTTTCTTTTCCTTGGGATTGTCATAGAGGGTGAACCAGACCCAGATGCAGAGCAAAAAGCCCGGGATGCTCAGATAGTGGAACACGGCCCGCCAGCCCCAGTATGACATGATGGCCACCACAAAAAGAGGGGCCAGGGCGGGTCCCAGCGAGTTGGTGCTCATCATGATGGAGTTGGCGCGTCCGCGCTCCGAGGCGGGCGTCCAGACTGCCAGGGATTTCCACGTGGCGGCGGGGCCGATGCCTTCACCAATGCCGAAACAGATGCGGATGATCACAAGGCCGATCAGGCTGCTGGCGTAACCAGTGAACAGGGTAAAGATGGACCACCATGCAATGGCGAACACCAGAACTTTGCGCGCTCCGAAGCGGTCGCTCAGAATGCCCCCGGGGATCTGGCAGAGGGCGTAACCGGCAAAAAAAGCGCTCATGACCACGCCCATTTCACCAGCGGAAAGATTAAAGTCGTCCGCAATGTACGGTATGGCCGTCGACATGACCATGCGGTCAAGGTAGGAAACCAGCCAGACCACAAAAACCACGGCCAGCGATGTATGCCTGTGCTTCCAAGTAAATCCCATAAGGCGTCTCCTTCTGTTTGTTACGGAAGCGCTGATTAAAGAGCCTCCTGGAAACGCGCAGGTATTTCCTTTGGCAAGGCGCGATTTTTTTGAAGCAGGAGTGGACTCTTCCGTCCTCGACTGTTTCAAAAAAGGTGAAGCAAGTCCGCCAAACGAAATAAATCAGCGTTTCCTTATCTGTCAGCCGGGGCACACGCGCGCGACCCGGCTGCAAGGTTATTATCCAGCGTCCTTGGCCAGCCAGTCCAGGGCTACTTGCGCGTAGAGCGCCGCGCCGTATACCAGGCTTTCGTTGTCCACGTTGAACGCAGGGTTGTGCCAGGAGAACTTGATGCCCTTATCGGGATTGCCGCTGCCAAACCATGAGAAAATGCCCGGTGTTTCGGCCATGTAGCAGGCAAAATCCTCGCCTCCCATGCTGGGCGTGCACGGCAGGATATTTTCTTCGCCATACACTTCTTTCATGGGGCCCTGACGCATCCATTCCGTAAGTTCCGGCGGGTTGTTCACATTGGGGACGAGCTTGTTGTATTCAAAATCGGCCGTAACCCGGTATGCGGCGGCCGTATTGTCGATGATGCGGCGCAGCCGGTCTTCAAGCTCGTTGAAAAGTTCAAGGTCAAAGCAGCGTACCGTACCCTGCATGGTGACGGTATCGGGAATGACATTGGCCACCGTGCCGCCGTGTATGCTGCCGATGGTGACGACCACGGCGTCGGTGGGGCGCATTTCGCGGCTGACGATGCTTTGCAGTGATGCAATGATGGCCGCAGCGGCCACAACGGGGTCATGGGCCAGGTGCGGCACTGCTCCGTGGCCGCCCTTGCCGTGTACTGTGATGGAAATGAAGGCCGAACAGGCCATGATGGAACCGGAGGAGATCAGACCTTTGCCGGCCGGATATTCGCAGTTATTGTGCTGGCCGAAAATGAAATCCACATGGGGATTTTCAAGCACGCCCTTTTTGACCATGAGAGCGCCGCCCGAGAAGATTTCTTCCGCAGGTTGAAAGATGAATTTTACCGTGCCCTTGAGGTCGTTTTTATGTTCGGCCAGAAGGCGGGCCGCGCCCAGCAGGGCGGCCATATGGCTGTCGTGCCCGCATGCGTGCATGACGCCCTGATTTTCCGAAGTGAAGGGGACGCCGCTTTTTTCCTCAATAGGCAGGGCGTCAATGTCGGCCCGCAGGGCCACGCACTTGCCGGGGCGGGGGCCGTGCAGCAGGCCCACAACGCCTGTTTCGCCGCCCCAGTCCACAATTTCTATGCCCATGGCGGCAAGTTCTTTTGTCAGATACTCGGTCGTCCAGAATTCCTTGAAGCTCAATTCGGGGTGCCGATGCAGAGTTTCACGCCACGTCGCCAGTTGGGATCTGATGTTTTCCGCTTTTTTGCGCATATGGTACATGATTTTCTCCTTTGCTGGAGACATTCCACCCTCGGGCAGGGGGGGACTGCCGACAGCTTGATCACGTAGTGGATGCTATGACACGCTGGAACCATATACCCAGCTCATAGCGATGGCAATTGCTAATGAAATGATTTTGTTAGATTAAATCCCAGAAAGTTTTTTGAAGGTAAGGGAGATGAAGGGCTGGAAGGCCTGCTTGCAAAGGCCGTGGGTTCCAGGGCAATTTCATTGTGATGGAAGCTGCGCTGATGATTGGTGAGCGGGCGCTCGCCTGGAAGGGTAAGCGCAGTGTGTCTGCGCGCACCTGAGCGGCGCTGCGAAATCGTTGAGGACGAATACCCTCAACAGCGCTCCAGAGCATTTTCGCATTGAGAATATCCATTCTCAATGCTTTCAAGACGACTGCTTCGGCGCGTAACAGCGCAAATAAATAGCGCTTACGCCTCTGCGGCGGGCGGCAGCGTGAGCAGACGCCAGATCAATTTCAAAGTGAAATTGATCTAAAAAAGTGCCGCTGCTGTAACCAGCGGCACTTTCACAATAGCGCAATTGGAATCGTATTACCAGTCCAGCGTGACCTTGAAGGCGCGGGCCAGGTCTTCCACGTCTTCGTTGGCAATGACGCTGTCGCCGGACTTGATGGTCAGGCGGCTGTCGGCGGTGACCACGCCCACCCGTGAGCAGAGTTGCCACTGCCCAAAGGCGTCAAAGATCATGGCCAGTTCGGGCTTGACGCTCACAAGCAGGCGGCTGGCGCTTTCGCTGTACAGCAGTTCTGTCTTGTTCATGCACTGCAGGGCGTGTACGGCGTCCAGGTTGAGTTCCGCGCCCAGGCGGCCGCCGATGCACATTTCAGCCAGGGCCACGGCCAGGCCGCCGTCAGAGCAGTCGTGGCAGGCAGAGATGGCCCGCTGGCCCATGAGGGCGGAAACCGCGCGGTAGCGCGCCATGGCGGAGGCGGCGTCCACATGGGGCACATGGCCGCCCTTGAGGCCCAGTTCGTCAGCGGCCTCGCTGCCCGCCATTTCGTTCCAGGTGCCGCCCAGCAGGTAGATGTAGTCGCCGGCTTTCTTGAAGTCCGACGTCTGGGTGGCCGTGACGTTGCGGATGACGCCAAGCACGGAGAACAATACCGTGGGCGGGATGGAAATGCGCTCGCCGCCGCCGGTGTAGTCGTTCTTCATGGAGTCCTTGCCGGAAATGCAGGGCACGCCGAAGGCAAGGCTGAACTGGCGCAGGGCGCGGCAGGCGCGCACAAGCTGTGCCAGTTTGTAGCGTCCGTCAGGATTGGAGGGGCTGACCACTGGGTCGCACCAGCAGAAGTTGTCCACCCCGGCCAGGGCGTCGGGGTCCGCGCCCACGGCCACGGCATTGCGTATGGCCTCGTCCATGGCGTTGGCCATCATCCAGTAGGTGTCGTAATCACTGAACTTGGGGCAGATGCCGTGGGAGATCACAAGCCCGGCGTCGGATTCCAGCAGGGGGCGCAGCACGCCCGCGTCAGCCGGGCCGTCGCGCTTGACGCCCACCAGCGGCTTGATAACGCTGCCGCCGCGCACTTCGTGGTCGTACTGGCGGATGATGTATTCCTTGGAGCAGATGTTGAGGCGGCTCAGCATGCGCTTGAGAAAAGCGCCCTGATCCGCGTCGGCCACATCCACGCTGATTTCCTTGATTTCAGGAGTCTTCCACTCGGCTTCCAGCTCAAGCTGCGGCACGCCTTCGTGCATGAACTGCATGGGCATGGAGGCCACGATGCGGTCATTGTAGCGCACCTCGAAGTAGCCGGATTCGGTGAACGTGCCAAGGGCCGTGGCTTCCACGTCCATGCGGGCGGCCAGTTCCATGAATTCGTCCAGCTTTTCGGGCGGCACGGCCAGGGTCATGCGTTCCTGCGCTTCGGAGAGCAGGATTTCCCAGGGGCGCAGTCCGTCGTACTTGAGGGGGGCCTTGGCTATGTCCAGCACGCAGCCGCCCGTGTCTTCGGCCATTTCGCCCACGGAAGAGGACAGACCGCCAGCGCCGTTGTCGGTAATGGCGTGGTAGAGGCCAAGGTCGCGGGCGCGCATGATGAAGTCGTACATCTTGCGCTGGGTGATGGGGTCGCCGATCTGCACGGCAGTGGCAGGGGAGCCTTCGTGCAGCTCTTCGGAAGAGAAGGTGGCCCCGTGGATGCCGTCCTTGCCGATGCGTCCGCCGGTCATGACGATGAAGTCGCCGGTTTCGGCCTTCTTGAACCAGCCGGGGCGGCCGTGTATTTCGGCAGGAATCACGCCGACAGTGCCGCAGTAGACCAGCGGCTTGCCAAGATAGCGTTCGTCAAAGACCAGGGAGCCGTTGACCGTGGGAATGCCGGACTTGTTGCCGCCGTGCTCCACGCCTTCGCGCACGCCTTCCAGCACGCGGCGGGGGTGCAGCAGGCGCGGGGGCAGGGCCTTGTCGTGGAAGGGCGAGGCAAAGCAGAACACGTCCGTATTGCAGACAAGTTCCGCGCCCATGCCCGTGCCCATGGGGTCGCGGTTGACGCCCACAATGCCCGTGAGCGCGCCGCCGTAGGGGTCAAGGGCCGAAGGGCTGTTGTGCGTCTCCACCTTGATGCAGGCGTCGTAGCCGTTGATAAAGGCGATGACGCCCGCATTGTCCTTGAACACGGACTTGCAGTAGTCATTTTCGCCCATGCGCTCGCGCAAAATGGCCGTGGCGTCGCGGATGCAGGTTTTGTACAGGTTGTCCACCACTTCGTGGCGGTTCGTGTCCGCATCGGTGTAATTGATGCGCGAGGCGAAAATCTTGTGTTTGCAGTGCTCGGACCAGGTCTGGGCCAGCACTTCCATTTCCACGTCAGTGGGGTCGCCGGGCAGGCCCAGGGCCTTGCGGCGCTCCACTTCGTCGGGGGCGGTGAACTGCTCGCGGATGCTGTGCATTTCCTTGAGGTTCAGCGCCCAGGTATTGGCGCGGCTGGCCTGGGTGAGGTCGTCGTCGCTCATGCCGGACAGGGTGATGGTGTCCACCGTGTCATTGGCCTCGCCGGTGACCTGCGCGGCCTGCGCATCAAAGCCGGGGCTGGCCTGCCATTCTTCACGGCTCTTGATGCGGTAGCGCTGGATGAGCGTGTTGCAGAGCAGGTCGCGGGCCAGCATGTCCACCTGTTCGCGGGTCAGGGGAGCGGCGGGATCATTGACGATGCGGTGCTGCACGGCGGTGTAGACGCGCAGGCTGTCACGCGGGATGTCCAGCACCATGGCGGCGGTGTCGCGCGCGGTGCGGGCCTCGTTGTCCGTCACGCCGGGGCGAAAGCCCACTTCCACATACCAGTCCGGTTCGGGCTGGCCAGCGGGCAGAGGCTCGAGAGAAGCGGCCTGCAGGATGGGGTCATGCCAGATGCCTTCGTCCAGCAGACGCCTGACCTGGGCCTCGCTGAGGCCCTCGGCCGTAAAGACCTTGATCTGACGCACGGAACCCGTGGAAAGGTTAAGGGCTTTGAGCAGGTGCTGGGCCGTCTTGCGACCCTGAGTATCGTCCAGTCCGGCGTGCAGGCCGGTTTCCACCCGGTAGAGCATTGGTGCTTCCTCGTGAGGTTACAGCTTATTTCTTTCTGTCGCGCACATAGTCGGCCATGTTGTACATGACCTTGCGCTCCGGCTTATCGGGCAGGCTGCCAAGGGCACGCCTTGCCGCGTCAAGAAAAGTGTCGGCCTGTGTGCGCACGGCGGCGTCAAAGCCCGCTTCGCGTATGCGCAGGGCAATGGCCTCGGCGTCGGCCTCGGTCATGCTCAGGCTGGTAAAGGCCACGTCAAAATCCTTGCGCTCAGCCTCGTTCAGGCTTTCACGGTAGAGGCGCAGGGGCGGGGTCAGCTTGCCCTCGCGCACGTCGCCCCCCGTGGGCTTGCCCGTGGCGCTCTCGGGGGCAAAGTCCAGCGCGTCGTCCACCATCTGAAAGGCCATGCCCAGGTTCTCGCCATAGGTGGCGGCAGCGGCCACGGCAGCGGCGTCGGCCCCGGCAGCCAGCGCGCCCATCTCGCAGGCGGCGCGGATAAGCCATGCGGTTTTGCCGCGCACCATATCTTCGTACTGTTCAGCGCTGGTGTCCACCCGGCCCTGGGACGCGATTTCAAGAATCTCACCCGCCGCCGTGCGGCTTGTGGCCTCGGAAAAGCAGCGTGAAAGGCGCGGGTCGTCCCTTTGCGCCACCAGGGCGTTGGCCCCGGACAGCAGGGCGTCGCCCGCCAGAATGACGCTGGACACGTTGTAGAGCGTGTGGGCCGCGGGTTTGCCCCGGCGGCTCACGGCATTGTCCAGCACATCGTCGTGCAGCAGGGTGGCGGCGTGCAGCATTTCAAGGGTGACGGCCAAATCCAGGATATCTTCATTGCCGTTGCCCAGCAATCGTGCTGTGAGCACGGTGAGCAGGGGCCGCAAACGCTTGCCGCCAGCCTGAAAAATATGGCGGGTTATGGGGCGGACGGGTTCGGGCAATGTGTCCACGGCCTTGTCCAGAGCGCGGTTGATGGCCGGCAGTTCCAGGGCGAGGCGTGCTTTGAGTTGAATCATGTCGCTACTCAGATGAGGTTAAGGGCGGGCAGCACCTGTGCCAGTGCGCGCAGGGCGCCGGGAAAATCTTTTTCTTCCCTGGCGCGCGGCCCCACCTTGTTGGACACGCTGCGTACTTCCACACAGGGAATCCCCTGGCGTGCGCAGGCATATGCCACGGCAAAGCCTTCCATATTTTCAAGATCGGCCTGATACCTGCCCCGCAGATCCGCCGCTCTGGCAAAACTGGCGCTGACGCCCGCCACGGTGAGCGAACGGCAGTCAGCCAGAGCGTCCTTGGCGCATCTGCCGCCAAAGGGGGCCAGAGCCTCCACGCCGGACAGCGTCAGGCGGTCGCGCACGGCTTCGCCCTGCGGGGGCTGCCACTGCGGAAAGCCAAAGGCCCCGGCTGTGACGCTTTGGCCATCGTGCAGACCGTATTCGGGCCAGATTTCTTCCCGAACAAGGCAGTGCGAAAGCAGGGGCCTCACTTCAAGGTCAAATGCGCCTGCCAGACCCGCGTTGAGCACCGCGCTTACGGGCGTGCCTTCGGCCGCCGCCCGGCTCAGGGCATGGCCCATGGCCAGGGCCGCGTTGATGGGGCCAATGCCCGTGATGCAGCACAGGGCGTTTCCTGCCTTGAGGCGTACCGGCCACAGCTGCATTTCGGGCCAGTCTGCGGGGGCGGCAGCTGCTCCGACTTCGCCGGAGTGGGCGGCAGCTGCGCTGGCCGCATCGGATTGGGAGTCAGCTGCGCTGCCCTTGCCGGATTGGGCGTCAGCCGTCAGAGGCGGCGCAAAGTCCGGCAAAAGGCCCGCCAGTTCCGGGCCGGTGGCGGCGCAGACAAGCAGGGTCACGCGGCTCACAGCCTCCAGTAGTCTATGCCCGCGCCGCTCATGGCGGCGGGGTCGAAGAAGCTTTTTACGTCCAGCACCACGGACTTGTCCGGCTGAGCAAAGAGACTCCTGATTGCTTCGGGTGTCAGGGCCTTGTAGGCGCTGTGGCCCACGGCCAGGATGACGGCGTCAAGATTGCGCAGGTCTTCCTGCGGCAGCAGAATCTGACCGTATTCGTGCAGGGCTTCGGCGGGATCGGCCTCGGCATCGCTGACCAGCACCTGCACCCCGTAGTCTTCAAGCTCACGGATGACGTCCACCACGCGGGTGTTGCGCAAATCTGGCACGTTTTCCTTGAAGGTAAAGCCAAAGATGCCCACGCGCGCGCCGCTGATGACGCGGCCGCTCTTGATAAGGCGCTTGACCGTGCATTCGGCCACGTATTTGCCCATATTGTCGTTGATGCGGCGGCCAGCCAGTATGACTTCGGGGTGATAGCCCAGTTCCTCGGCCTTGTAGGTGAGGTAGTAGGGGTCCACGCCTATGCAGTGTCCGCCCACGAGGCCGGGACGGAAGGGCAGGAAGTTCCACTTGCTGCCCGCAGCTTCCAGCACTTCAAGGGTGTCGATGCCCAGACGGCCGAAGATGATGGCAAGCTCGTTCATGAGGGCGATATTGAGGTCGCGCTGGGTGTTCTCGATGACCTTGGCGGCCTCGGCCACCTTGATGCTGGAGGCGCGGTGTATGCCCGCCGTGACGACGGAGCCGTACACCTTGACCAGCAGGTCGGCGGTGGGGTCGTCGGAACCGGAAACGACCTTGGTGATGGTTTCGAGGGTATGCACCTTGTCGCCGGGATTGATGCGTTCCGGCGAATAGCCGATGGTGAAGTCCTTGCCAAAGGCAAGCCCGGACTCGCGCTCAAGGATGGGCACGCAGATTTCTTCGGTAAGGCCGGGGTAGACGGTGGACTCGTACACCACGACGCAGCCCCTGCTCATGTTCTGGCCAACGGTTTTGCTGGCGCCCACCACGGGGGTGAGGTCAGGGGAGCGGTGGCCGTCAATGGGCGTGGGCACAGCCACGATGATGACGGCGGCCTGCCTGAGTTCGGCTGGGTCGCAGGTGTAGCGCACGTCGGCGGTCTGCAGTTTGCCATCGTCCACCTCGCGGGTGCGGTCATGGCCGTCCTGCAGTTCCTTGACGCGCTGGGCGCTGATGTCAAATCCCAGCACCTTCATGTGGCGCGAAAGGGCAACAGCCAGGGGCAGCCCCACATAGCCCAGGCCAACCACGGCCAGCGTTTCCTTGCCTTGCTGCAGAGCCTCGAATGTCACCATAATTTCATTCCTTTACAAAACAAGCTTTTTTCGTCACCAAGAAAAGCATGGAATTTAATATTGAACTCTTTTTACGCGCCCTGGGTCTTGCCATCGTGCTCGAGGGCCTGTGCTGGACGTTGTTTCCCGGCGGCATGCGCCGCGCACTGCTGCAATTGCTGCCTTTGCCCGAAAGCCGCCTGCGCGTGGTGGGGCTGGCGGCTCTGGCTCTGGGCCTGCTGCTTGTACGACTTGCATCGTAGGGGGGCAGTCCCTCTGGCAGTCGCTTTGGCGACCGTTTTGGCGGCAGCTAACGCGCCTTTTCTCCCACATGCAGGCAGACGATGCCTGACGTGAGCTTTTGGTACCACGCTTTGGAAAACCCGGCCTTGCGCAGTTCCTTTTCAAGCTCAACAGCCGAAGGAAAGGCGCGGATGGTGTCGGCCAGGTAGCCGTAAGCCGCAGGGTCTTTGGAAAACAGGCGGCCAACGCGGGGCAGCAGAAAATTCAGGTACAGGTTGTAAAGGCCGCCCCAGATGCGCTCCCGCCCGGAACCGAACTCAAGAATACAGGCCCGTCCGCCGGGGCGCAGCACGCGCAGCATTTCGGCAAAAGCCGCTTCGCGCGGGATGATGTTGCGGATGCCAAAGGCTATGGTCAGGCAATCCACCGAAGCGTCGGGCAGGGGCAGGCGCTTGGCGTCAGCCGCCACAGGCAGGATGCACCGGGCGTTTTCTCCCTTGAGCTTGCGGCGACCCTGCACCAGCATGGGCGGGCAGAAATCCAGCGCGGGCACAAGGGCCGTGGGGTGCTGACGGCGTATGGCCAGGGAAACATCCAGCGTGCCAGCGGCCAGATCCAGCACAACACCGGTATCGCCCAGGCGAACGTTGCGGGCCAGCACCTTGCGCCAGTACTGGTCAAGGCCCAGGCTGAGAACGCGGTTCAGCAGGTCGTAAAAGCGTACAATACGGCCAAACATGCCAGCCACGGCCACGTCATGGGCAGGCCGGGGAGCCTGTTGCGGCGCGGCTGCCGGGGCTTGCCCGTCTTCCTGCCGGAAATGCCGAGAAGAATCCACTTATTTTCCCTTGTTGTCCTGATCCGCATCAACGCCGATGGCGGCGCAAACCACCCGGTAGACCGAGGGAAAAACCTCGGCAAAGTTACCGGGGGAAACCGTGCGCGTTTCAATGAATTTGGCGGTCAGTTCCTTGGCCACCTGCAGGGCTTCCTTGCGATCCTTGTCCATACGGTCCTCGTGCCTTGTTACGGCCGCTTGTCGCCAGCAGCCAGGTGCTTGCGATTGCTGGCCGACGAAAAAAAACCCGCCCGTAGGGGAATGGCCTTGACCCACAGCGGGTATTGCCTGGACGGGAAACGAACGGAAACTCAAGCCCCCGCCCATTTTTATATATGTGTCAGAGCATTGCTACCTTGAAACTGCTCTGGCGGCTGTGCGCGCACATGCCTGTTGTCAGGGCGCAAGCGCCGTCTTTCCACGCGATCATGCCCGCAGCGGGGCCGCAGCGGGGCCGCAACGGCGTCGAAACGGGCGTTCCGTAACCTTTGGGAATGCCGTTCGCAAGGGCGGTCTGCTGCGGGGAGCGATCCGGTTTCGCAGGCTGCGGCATGCTGCCATGCCCTGAGCCTTTTTTGCTGAAACGCGGCCAGCGGCAACAGAAAAGTGCCATGACGCCGTGGTTCGGTTTCAAAGGGAAACCACGCGGCATGGATCAGCGGGCTGATGCTCCCATACTTCTGAAATCGCGCAACAGCATAAGCGTTCCGCTGCCGCTTGGCAAGCGCGGAGGCTCAGCCTGCACGGCTTTGGGGGGCACAAAGGGCTGACGGCGTGCCCGCAGCTTCGCGGAAAGGTCAGGGCAAAGCCCGGAAGCAGCCTGTCGCCGTCCAGCGCGCATCTTCGCCTGCGGCTGCCCGCGTCGCGCCGGGCGATCGCAATGGACAGAGCCTTACCGGTGGCATGTTCCCGTGGCCGACAAGGCCCGGCAAGGCCCGACAAGGCCCGACAAGGCCCGAAAAGGCCCGACAAGGCCCGGCAAGGCCCGAAAAGGCCCGAAAAGGCCCGAAAAGGCCTCGCGGCGGCCCGACGTTATTCGTTTTCCAGCAGACGGCCAATTTCTTCGCGCAGAATGCGGGCAGCCGCAGAAGCAGCGGCTTTTTCCACCCGATCGTTAAAGTGCGGCTCCAGTTCGTCCAGCCTGCTTTCAACCGCGTCCAGCCGCGCGGAAGCGCCGTGCATGGTCAGGTTGACCGCATGCATGCGATCATCCAGCAGGCTTTCCAGCAGCGCGGGGTCTTCGTGTCCGGCAGGCGCGTCGTGGGCTTGGGCCATGGCGTTTTGGGCCTCCGCGACCGCCTTTTCAGCGGCCTGCCGGGCTGCCGTGGCCGCCGCTTCTGCCGCCGCCGTGTTTATGCAGTCCATAAGGCGCTGGTGCAGGGGATGGTCTGTGTCAAAAAGAGCTTCAAGGGACGGCGTGCCGTCGGGCTGATCCTGCTGTTGTGCCGTGGCGCTGGCCACTGCCTGCGCGACGTTTTGGGCCGCGCTTTGGGCCGTATGAAGGGCTTCGGCGGCGGTCTGCGCCAGGCTTTCGTGAGAGGCCTGCGTCGCTGTATGCTTTTCATCCAGATCAGACTGTATCTGCTGTGCCGCCGATTTTGCCGCATCGGCTTCAGCGCGGGCCTGGTCGGCTTCGGCCCTGGCCTCGGCAACCGCCGCTTCCAGAGCCTGTACGCGATCGTCTGCCTGTTGCAGTTTTTCCGCGTACTGGTCAAGGCGCGCCATAATCTCCGTCATGTCCGGCGTGACTGTGGCCTGCCCGGCGGCGGCACTGGAGGCGTTGGCCGAAGGCGTGGCGGCACTGTCGGGGCGGGCTGCCGCGGCAACCTGGGCGGAGGGAACGGTGACCATGTTTCCTGCCAGGATGTCGTCCAGATCCACATCGGGCAGCCTGCTGCCGGACGGCTGTTCGGGCTGCTCTGCGGCAGGAGCTTCGGGCGTGGCCGCAGGATGGGCGCGATCGCGCTCTTCGGCATCGGCTGCCGCCAGAAGGGCGTCCAGATCAAATTCAAGTTTGTCGTTGGCCTTTGCCGGGTCGGCATCCGTGGGCTGGCTTGCGCCACTGGCCGCAGTTGGGGCCGGATCCGGCAGGTTGGGATCCGCCGGTTTGACGGATGACAGCAACTGGTCAAGATCCGCAGAAAGATCATCGGCCCTGGCGTCGGGCGCACTGGCCGGAGCGGGCTGCGCCTGGGGCGCGTCCTGGGTTTTGGCCGCATCCTTGTCTGCACCATGCTCCGGCTTGTCGACCATTATGGATTGCAGCAGGACGTCCAGATCGTCATGGAGGTCATGGGCGGGGGCGTCCTGCGCAGGGCTAGCAGCGGCCGGGGCCGCAGGCTGCGCCGGAGTTTGCGCCTGACTTTTGTCTTTGGACTGCGCCTCTTTTGCGTCGGGCTGGTTCGCGGACGGCGTCGCCTCGCGCAACAGGGACTCAAGTTCGTCGGAAATGACAGGCTCCGGCATGGTTCCGGCGGCCAGCAGATCGTCCAGATCCGTCGAATCCTTATGGGGGGACGTGCCCGCGCCCTTGGAGGAATCTTCCGGTGCAGGGCGTGATGCGCCGTTCAGACTGCCGAGCATCTGATCCACGGCATTGTCGGTGTCTTCCGGCGAGGGCGCAGCATTTTCATGCGGGCGGGGCTGGGGCGGAATATCCAGTGAATTCAAAAGACTGTCAACATCACCTATGCCGGGCATGTGCAATTCTTCGTGGGGGTCCACAATATGGCCGTCAGGCATGCGCACGGGCGCGTCCGAATCCGCCTGCTCCATGCCGCTCTCCGCGCTGCCGTCCCCGGCGTTGGACTGGGCGGCAGGGGCCGCCTCCGCGTCTGCGCCGCCTTCATCCTTATATTCCATCTGCGCCAGCAGGTCGTCAATTTCCGCTTCTGCAGCGACATTCTGACCGCTGTCATTCAGGCTGCGCATGTGGGTGTGCAGGTCGTCATCCTGACCGGCGGCCGGGCTTGAGGCCTCGGTATCGGCCTCCGGAACGGCGCCTTTTTCGATAAGCTCGGTCAGGTCGATGATTTCTTCAGTGTTTTCATGGGTGTCTTGGGCAGCCATGCGCGACCTCATGTGTTTAGGAACATTGGCGTAAGGGCCGGAAGGGGGCGGGATTTTCGCCTGTATGCGGTATGACGGTTGTTGGCCGTGCCGCGAAAGCAAAATACGTGCAAAGCCACGGTTTTTCGTATCAGGTTATGAAGAAAGACGCAAACTCCTCTGTTGTGCGGCTTTACGTGTCTTGAACCGAGCCAGCAAGGGTTTTAGAACATTTACACTTTTTTAAAGGTAACATGCCATAAAATAAAACTATTTCCAAAAAGAACCGGCCACCCTGATGGGTGGCCGGTAGAGATGGCAAATGACTAAACCGAGGATACGGTACTAGTCTTTTTTGTCTTTCTTGAGCCAGGACATCATGCTGCGCAGTTCCCTGCCCACGGTTTCGATCTGGTGTTCAGACTCGTTACGGCGGGTGGTCAGGAACATGGGATACTTGGCGCGGGCCTCAAGGATGAAGTTGCGGGCGAACACGCCGCTCTGAATATCCTTGAGCACGCCCTTCATTTCTTTTTTCACTTCTTCGGTGATCAGGCGGGGGCCGCTGACGTAGTCGCCGTATTCGGCGGTATTGCTGATGGAGTAGCGCATGCGCGACAGGCCGCCCTCGTACATGAGGTCAACGATGAGCTTCATTTCGTGCAGGCATTCGAAGTACGCCATTTCAGGCTGGTACCCGGCTTCCACCAGGGTTTCGAAGCCGGCCTTGATCAGGGCGGAAACGCCGCCGCAGAGCACGGCCTGTTCGCCGAAGAGGTCGGTTTCCGTTTCTTCACGGAAGGAGGTCTCGATGACGCCGGAGCGCGCGCCGCCGATGCCCTTGGCATAGGCCAGACCCATCTTGAGGGCGTTGCCCGTGGCATCCTGATGAATGGCCACAAGGCAGGGCACGCCGCCGCCTTCGGTGTAGGTGCGGCGCACCAGATGGCCGGGGCCCTTGGGAGCGATGAGGAACACGTCCACATCCTTGGGCGGCTGGATCTGGCAGAAGTGGATGTTGAAGCCGTGAGCAAACAACAGGGCCTTGCCCTTGGTCAGGTGGGGCTTGATGTCGTTTTCGTAAACAGAGGACTGCACTTCGTCGGGCAAAAGGATCATAATCAGGTCAGCCTGGGCAGCGGCCTCGGCTGCGGAAACAGGGGTGAAGCCATGTTCCTTGGCCAGGTCGTAGTTGGCGCCGCCGGGGCGCTGTCCCACCACAACCTTGACGCCGGAATCGCGCAGGTTCTGGGCGTGGGCGTGTCCCTGACTGCCGTAACCGATGATGGCCACGGTCTTATCTTTCAGGAGATTAAGGTCGGCATCCTGATCGTAATAGACTTTCATCTGAAATTCCTTTGAGATCTCTCGTTGTTAGCTAAAATTGCAGTTCTCTTCACCTGAAGGGAACATGGGGGGCCTTGCCGTATGCCCCGGCGGCAGTGCTGCCCTGCGGCAGTGCTGCGGCCTTGAGGCGCGACGGACGGAATCGGTCATGCCTGCGCGCAGGGGAACCCTTGGGGATAAAGGGCGTTCCGCCTGCGTCGCTCGCGCGCCGGAGAGGGCCTTGTGGGCCGTCGGGCACGAAAGCGGGCAGAGTCCGGGCGGTTAAGCCTAGTCCGCCTTTTTGGAACGGCGAATGGCCACAGAGCCTGTGCGCGCCAGTTCCTTGATGCCAAACCGCTGTAGCAGGTTGATGATGGCGTCCAGCTTGTCCTGGTTGCCGGTGGCCTCAATGGTCATTTCATTGGAGCTCACGTCCACCACCTTGCAGCGGAATATCTCGACGGTGCGCAGAATTTCACCCCGCATGGGGCCTTCTGCCTGCACCTTGACGAACATCATTTCGCGTTCCACGGCGGGTATGTCCGCGAAGTCCACCACCTTGATGACAGAGACGATTTTGTGCAGCTGTTTCATTATCTGCTCCAAAATCAGGCTGTCTCCCTCAGTGGTGATGGTCATGTGTGAAACGCCTTCTTCCAGGGCCGGGGCCACATTGAGCGAGTGGATGTTAAAGCCGCGCCCGCTGAACAGCCCCGCTACGCGGGAAAGGACGCCGGGTTCGTTTTCCACCAGCACAGAAAGCACATGTCTTTTGCTCATAGCCCCTCCCTTACACCAGCAACATTTCATCGAGCGCCGCACCGGCGGGCACGATGGGGTACACATTTTCCTCACGCTCCACCATAACGTCAATAAAGGCCGGATTGGGCGAGGCCAGGGCCTTTTCAAGCGTGGCACGCAGGTCTTCGCCCTTTTCGATGCGATAGCCCTCAGCGCCATAGGCTTCGGCCAGCTTCACAAAGTCCGGCTGCGCTTCCATGTTGGTGGAGCTGTAGTTCTGGTTGTAAAAGAGTTCCTGCCACTGGCGAACCATGCCGAGGTGGCGGTTGTTCAGGATGACCACCTTGATGGGCAGCTTGTTGGCCACCACGGTGCCCAGTTCCTGAATGTTCATTTGCAGCGAGCCGTCGCCCGCCACGGTGATGACCTTTTTGTCGGGAAAGGCGAACTGCGCGCCAATGGACGCGGGAAAGCCATATCCCATGGTGCCGAGCCCCCCGCTGGTCAGCAGGGTGCGGGGCTTGGTGAAGGAATAGAACTGGGCAACCCACATCTGGTGCTGGCCCACTTCGGTGGCGATGATGGCGTCGCCGTTGGCAAGTTCGTACAGGGTTTCAATAACTTCCTGCGGCTTGATATTGTGGTTTTTCTGGTAGCAGAGCGGTTTGCTCTTTTTCCATTCGCCCACGGCCTCAAGCCACGCGGCGTGCTCGCTGGCCCAGTCCTTGCCTTCAAGCTTGGCGTCGCAAATCTCGGACATGCCCTCAAGGGCCAGGCGGCAGTCGCCCACCACGGGAACCTGCACCTCCACATTCTTGCGAATGGAGGTGGGGTCTATGTCGATATGCACTATGCGCGCCTTGGGCGCAAAGCCCGTCAGTTTGCCCGTCACGCGGTCGTCAAAGCGCGCGCCCACGCAGACCAGCACGTCGGCGTTGTTGATGGCCAGGTTGGCGGCATAGGTGCCGTGCATGCCCACCATGCCGAGCCACAGCGGGTCTGTGGCCGGAAAGGCCCCAAGCCCCATGAGCGAACACGTCACCGGTATCTGCAGCTTGCGCGCAAGGCTTGTGAGCGCTTCGGCCGCATTGGACATGATAACGCCGCCGCCAGCCAGGATGACAGGGCGTTCGGCCCTGGCGAGTTCTTCCACCGAGCGCCGCAACTGGTTGAGGTTGGGCTTGTAGGTGGGGTTGTAGCTGCGCATGTAGACTTCTTCAGGCCAGATGAACTCGGCAGTGGCCTGCATGATGTCCTTGGGCAGGTCGACGAGCACGGGCCCGGGGCGGCCCGTGCGCGCCAGATAAAAGGCCTGCCGGATGGTAAGGGCCAGCTTGTTGATGTCCTTTACCAGGAAGTTATGTTTGGTGCAGGGGCGGGTGATGCCCACAATATCCACTTCCTGAAAGGCGTCATTGCCGATCAGTTTCGTGGGCACCTGCCCCGTAATGACCACTAGAGGAATGGAGTCGGAATAGGCTGTGGCGATGCCCGTCACCGTATTGGTGGCGCCGGGGCCTGAAGTTACCAGGCATGCGCCCACCTTGCCGGAGGCGCGGGCATAGCCGTCAGCCGCGTGCACAGCCCCTTGTTCGTGCCGTACCAGCACGTGACGGATTTCCTGATGTCGCGGCAGTTCGTCGTAAATGTCAATCACAGCGCCGCCGGGATACCCGAACAGCACGTCAACGCCTTCTCTCTTCAGGGACTCAAGGAGAATCTGCGCACCTGTACATTCCATGACCGGCTCCTTCGAAGCCATGCTAATCCTGTTTTTTCAGACGATCCAGGATTGCCATGAGCTGGGTTTTTCCTTCAAGCTTTTGCTTTTTCAGCTGCTTCAAGGTCTGTTCTTCAGTAGGGGTGCGGAAGGCCTTGCCTTCAAGCTTTTCCACCTGCTTTTCATAGAGCACATGATCTTCCCAAAGGGATTTCAGCTCCGGATCAGTGGCCGCATACTTGGTTAGGATTTCTAGTTCATGCTGATCCATAAGAAATCTCCATTGTTAGATGTTCGGACGCGGAATCCCGCGAGTGAAACCGGTGTTATTGCATGGTAAGGGCATACTGCGCCAATGAGGCAACCACGATACGGTTGAAAAGCTCAATGCACAGCAGCACCACCACAGGCGAAAAATCCATGCCGCTGGTGTAGGTAAAGGGCAACCACTTGCGCACGCGATAGAACACGGGCTCCGTGAGGGCGCGCAAGGTGCGCACTATGGGATTATACGGATCCGGTCGCACCCAGGTGAGCACGGCGGCAATAATGACTATCCAGAAATACAGGCTCAGCAGCGAACCCAGTATCATGGCAACGGCGCTCATGGTATTGGCCAAAATGATCATGCGCCCTCCAGCGTGGCGGTCTTGGTGTCAACTTTGATAAAATTTCTTAAAGGCTCCGGCCGGGCCGGGCCTTAGGCCCTGGCGCTGCCTCGCAACAGTGCGTCATCCAGGGCATTGCGCAAGCCTGCGTAATCGGTTGCTGTTATCTGTCCCCGCAAAGCGCCGCCGTTAAATGCGGCAAATACCACGCCCGCCCCCTGGGCCGTTTCTTTGTCATGCTCGCTGTCGCCCACAAAAAGCACGGTTTCAGGCGGGGTCTGCCATGTGGCGCATATGCGCAATGCGCCTTCGGGAGACGGCTTGGGCGCTGCCGTATCAGCTGCGACCACAGGATCAAAATAGGAGGGCAGGCCAAAAATGTCCAGAACCGTTTGTATTCCCTCAAGCCTGCGGTTGGTATGCACGGCCATGCGCACCTGTTTGTCACGCAGATAGTCAATAAAATCAACAAACCCTGGTTGCAAACGCAGCATGGGCATAATGTCGCGATGATAGTTGACCACTTCACTGGTCACATAGCTTATCTGCTTATGCAAATGCGGCGGCACAATGTGCAGCAGGGCCTGCATGGCAGTGGCCATAAAGCAGAATTTCTCCTGCTCCGGCGTCATGGGCGGCAGGTTGAAGTGCTCAAGCACGCGATTGTAGAAAACAGTGTTGGATTCACGCGAATCCACAATAACGCCGTCGCAGTCAAAGATGACCCCTGCAAGGCCATTGGTGAAAAGACGGCTCATGACGCGGCCCTCACAAGCCATTGGCGTTCCACATCCAGCGGCTGCGCGCCTGTGGGGCGGCTTCTGCCCATGGCGCGCCATGCAGGAGCGCGGGCGCAGAGCAGGGCGGCCTGTGCCGGGGCGGGGGTCTGTGCCGGGGCGGGAGCCTGTGCAGGGGCGGGAGCCTGTGCCGGGGCGGGGGCGTGTTCAGGGCTGGCGGGGGCGAAATCCAGGGTTTCCCGCAGGTCTTCCGCCATGGGGCCTTCTGCCAGAATGGGCATGTCCGACGGCAGAAAATACATGGCATTGGCCACGACCAGCCGCCAGGGCGGCATGAGACCGAGATCCAGCGAAACGGGCGCGCCCAGAATGCCCGTGCCCGCAAAGCCGCCGGAAACGGCCAGTGCGTCGGCGTCTTCATCCTCTACGCCCAGTGAGCGCGTGAACGTGCCGGACTTTTGCGCAAGGGTGCGGGCCAGTTCGGCCAGTTCGCCCATGCGTTCTTCCTGCAGCCATGCCCAGAGAAGCGCCTTTTGGGCCTGCTCAAGCTCGATGCGCAGCTTGCGGGCGGCTTCAGCCTTGAGGGCGGCATCAGTGTCCGCGCCGTCAAGGCCGCGCAAAAGCGCCATTTCCGAGGCGCGGCGGGCAGCGCGGGGATTGGCCGCCGCCGTGGCGCCCACGGGAAGGCCCGAAAGCGCGGCGTCGCCCATCTGTCGCAGGTCTTCAAGACAGGCGGCGGCTTGGCGCTGGCTGAAAGGGTAGTCCGCAGGGCAGTACGCGCCTTCCTGCGGAGCTTGCGGGAGGCCCGGCCACAGCAGCAGAGCCGCTGCAGCGCCGGGCTGCGCGGCAGGCACGGCTGCGGCGTCGGCATCCTCCGGGCCGGAGACAGACAGAGGGCCGCGCAAAAAAGGCAGCCGTACACAGGGGGTAGGTGTGGTCATTATAGTTCCTTTGGACGACACCAGCATATCCAGAGCCGGGCCGGAGCGCAAGCCGGGCAGCGTCGTGGTTGTGATGTATTGTCAGATGAACGCTTATGACATATATAGCACCCCAGCAACGCCGCAGCGTGAGCGGTAGACTGCCAATACCTCGCCGGCGGACCCGGCTCAGAAGGAGTAGAAATATGGAACAGGGCACCATCCGCCTGAAGACAGGCCTTGCCGAAATGCTGAAAGGCGGCGTGATTATGGACGTCACCACTCCGGAACAGGCCAAGATTGCCGAAGAAGCCGGGGCTTGCGCTGTGATGGCGCTGGAACGTGTGCCTGCGGACATTCGCGCCGCTGGCGGCGTGGCTCGCATGGCCGATCCCACCATTGTCAAAAAAATTATGGAAGTGGCCACTATTCCGGTGATGGCCAAAGCCCGCATCGGCCATTTTGTGGAAGCCCGCATCCTTGAATCCATGGGCGTGGACTACATTGACGAAAGCGAAGTTCTGACCCCCGCCGACGACAAATATCATATCGACAAGCGCGACTTCACCGTGCCCTTTGTCTGCGGTTGCCGCAATCTGGGCGAAGCCCTGCGCCGCATCGCCGAAGGCGCGGCCATGATCCGCACCAAGGGCGAACCCGGCACCGGCAACGTGGTTGAAGCCGTGCGCCATTGCCGCCAGGTCATGAACGAAGTGCGCGTGCTCTGCGGCCTGCCCGAAGCCGAAGTTGCCAACTTTGCCAAGGAAATCGGCGCGCCTCTTGAAGTATGTCTGCTCGTTCGCAAAGAAGGCCGCCTGCCCGTGGTCAACTTTGCCGCTGGCGGCATAGCCACCCCGGCCGACGCGGCCCTGATGATGCACCTTGGCTGCGACGGCGTTTTTGTGGGTTCCGGCATCTTCAAGTCCGGCGACCCGGCCAAGCGCGCCAAAGCCATTGTACAGGCCGTGACCAACTACAAGGACTTCGCCATACTGGCCGAAATATCCCGCGATCTGGGCGAACCCATGGTGGGCATTGAAATTTCCACCATTCCTTCCGGTGAGCGTATGCAGGAGCGGGGCTGGTAAGATGGCCGCACGTTGCGTGGGCGTTCTGGCTCTTCAGGGAGCCTTTCGTGAACATGTGGCCGCTGTGTCCAGGCTGGGCGTGGCGGCTCGCGAAGTGCGCCAGCTCAAGGATATGGACGGCATCGACGCCATGATCATTCCCGGCGGCGAAAGCACCACCATGGGCAAACTGCTCAACGAGTGGCACATGCTGGAGCCTTTGCGCGACCGCATCATGCAGGGCATGCCCGTCTACGGCAGTTGCGCCGGGCTTATCCTGCTGTGCCGCACCATTGAAAATTCGGATCAGCCGCGACTTGGCGTGCTGGACGCCACCGTACGGCGCAATGCCTTTGGCCGTCAGGTGGACAGCTTTGAGACCGAACTCAGCATGCCTGAAGTTGGCCCCGACCCTGTTCCGGCGGTATTCATCCGCGCTCCGGTGCTTATCAGCGTGGGGCCGGAGGTCAGGGTGCTGGCTGAAGTCAAGGGGCAGGCCGTGGCCGTGCGCCAGAACAATATTCTGGCCACGTCCTTTCATCCGGAACTGACGCCGGATACGCGCCTGCACAGCTACTTTCTGAATATGCACGGTTAACAGCCGTCTGAAAATCGCAGCCTTTCTGTTTTAGAGCCTGTTAACTTTGGCAAAAGTTAACAGGCTCTAACGCTGCACGAACGTGCGGCGCGCCACAACATGGCGTGGATTCAGCCGAACGCCGCATTTTTCAGATAAATGAACACGCTGAAATGTTAAGCCTTTCAAAGGTGATCTGTTATAGACCGGGGAGGACGTCGTCTGACGTCCCCCCTTTTTTTATTTCCTGTCGCGGATTTTTTCCTCAATTTGCCGTCAACGTGCCGCACGATTTAACATGGGCGACACCTCGCTGCCAAAATGGGCATGCAGACTGCTTCAAGACCAATAGAGCAAGTTCATTTTGAAAGTGCTCTGGCGTATGCGGGAGCATACGCCCGCCGCAGAGGCGTAAGCGCAAGTTATTTGCGTAGTTACGCGCCGGAGCGAGCGTCTTGAAAGTACTGGGAATAGATATTCTCAATGCGAAAATGCTCGAGTTCAACCACCGGAAATTCCGGGGAGGCAGTGATGGAAACCACACTCATGCTCAGGCGTCTTCAGGAAGAACTGGCCGACGAATTGCAGCGTATGGGCCAGCTGCGTAGCGTTTTTCAGGCACAACATTTTGCCGACGAGGTGGATGCGGCCAGCCACCTGGAGGCCGCCCATCTGGCGCAGTGCAGCGCACGCCGCAGCGCCCAGCGCATCCGCGACCTTCAGAGTCTTTTGCATCTTTTACAGCACAACGGCCCCCGTCAGTGCGTCGACTGCGGCGACGACATCCCGCTTGAGCGCCTGATGGCGGCTCCGGGCACCAC